>NZ_JADBGG010000007.1 GCF_014873765.1 Desulfomicrobium macestii
TTGAAGTCAGGATCGTACTTGCGTTGTTTGCTCATAAACACACCTCTCCTTCCCCGTAGGGTAGTTGGTGTGTCCGCTAAAGTGAAGATAGCTCAAGGCGGCCTGACCGGGCCAACCCGAGCCGCCCCCCCCCGGCCACACTCCTGCCACACCCAGGACCTTCTTGCAAAAAAACGCCGCGCCCCTCATGATGAAAATCGAAAACGACACCCGCACCTCAGGAGCCCCCATGGAACCGACACAGCTTGGATTTGAACAAAGCCGAACCCTTCTGGATGCGTACGACATCCCCGTCCTGGGCCGCATGATCCGCACGCCTGAGCAGGCCGTGCTCGCCGCGCGGGAACTCGGTTTCCCGGTGGCCATGAAAACGGTCTCTAGCCAGATCATCCACAAGACCGATCTGGGCTGCGTGCTCCTGAACCTCAAGGATCAGACCGAGCTTGAAGCCGGATACGCCCAGCTCATGGACAACGTCCGCGCCGCCGGAGTGACGGAAATCGACGGCATCCTGATCCAGCCCATGGTGAGGCCAGGTCTTGAGGTGCTCATCGGCGCCACCCAGGACGCCAGCTTCGGACCCATGACCATGATCGGATCCGGCGGGCGCTTTGTCGAACTGCTGGGCGATGTGGCACCGGGCATCGGCATTCTGGAGGAAGGCGAGGTCATGGCCATGTTGGACAGGACTCGCGCCGGGCGCATTCTGGACGGATTTCGCGGACCGGCCCTGGACAAAAAGGCCGCCATCCGGCTGGCCGTGAACGTGTCGCGATTCATGGCCGAACACCCCGAAATCCATGAGCTCGATCTGAATCCCGTCATCGTCTACGAAGAAGGCTTCGCCATTGTCGACGCCCGTCTCATTGCCGGCGAACCGGTCCATTACCCCCGTCAGACCGATGTCTCGCCGCAAAAAATGAGCAGCCTGCACACAATCTTCAATCCCAAATCCGTGGTTTTGTACGGCGCCTCCAACACCGGCACGGTGGGCGGCATCGTGCTCCAGAACCTGCGCCGCCTGGACCGCATCTATCCCATCAACCCGCGCACGACCACGCTGCATGGCATGCGTTGCTACCCAAGCCTTGAAAGCCTGCCCGAGGTGCCCGAGATGGCGGTGTTCGTCATCAACTCGGAAACGGTGGTCCGCGAATTCGAGAAATTCTGCGTGGCCGGAGGCAAGGGCGCCATCATCATCAGCGACGGCTTTGCCGAATCCGGACGGCGGGAGCTTGAAGAGAGGCTGCGCAGCCTCAGCCTGGAGTACGGAGTCAGCTACATCGGTCCCAACTGTCTCGGGATCATCGACAATTTTTCGGGAGTGAACACCATGTTCATTCCTCCCCATCGCACGGGAGTCATCCGCGAGCAGGGCGGAATCGGCATCATCTCCCAAAGCGGCGGCATCGGCATGGAGCTCATGGAGATGCTCGAAGCCGACCGGGTGGGCATGGGCAAATGGGTGTCCTGCGGCAACTCCAGCAGCGTCGGCGTGGCGGAGATCCTGGCGCACATGGGCCAGGACCCGCGCATCGAGGTCATCGCCATCTATCTGGAAGGGCTGTCCGAGGGGCTCAAACTCATGGAAATCGGACGGCAGGTGGCGGCCCAAAAGCCCGTGGTCATCATCAAGGGCGGCTCGGGTGGCGGCAAGGAGGCGACCATGTCCCACACGGCATCGCTGGCGGGCAGTCACGAAGCCTTCCGGGCCTGTTGCTCCCAGGCCGGATTCTACCTCATCGAGGACCTGACCGAAGACCCGAAGATCATGGTCAACGTGCTCTCCATCCTGACCACGCAGCCCAAGGCAAAGGGCAAGCGCACGGCGGTGGTCAGCGTCGGCGGCGGCGCGGCGGTGCTGCTGGCCGACCAGATCACGGCCGAAGGCCTGGAGCTGGCCCGGTTCACCCCGGAAACCAGAAGACGTCTGCAGGACCTGCTGCGCGAAAACATCAAGGCCTCGAACCCCGACGATCTGGAGCAGATGCTCGTCAACGTCGGCAACAATCCACTTGATCTTCTGGGCAACTGCGATGATCGCAGGCTCATCCGTGCGCTGGAGATCATCGCCGATGACCCGGACACCGACGTTATCGTGGCCGCCATCTACCTGCAGGTGCCCTACCTTTCCGAGTATCTGGCCGAACGACTGGTCGAGTTCAGGCGTTCCATCGACAAGCCCTTCATCGTCTCCCCACGCGGGCTGTGCACGCATGTGACCAGATTCCGGGAGTCCCTCTACGCCAAACGGTTCCACACCTACACCGTGCCGATGGTCAAACCGCTCAGCATCGCGCTGGACATCTGGGAGCGCTACGACCGCAACTTCATGAGCGAAGCCGAACTCCGGGAAGATTGAAGAACGCTGCCACACGCACACAAGAAAACCCGGCCATTGCGAATTGCAACGGTCGGGTTTTCTTTCCCGTTTTTGGTGTGCCCCTAGGCTACTTTTTGGCTTCCGCTCCCCAGAGCTGCCTCAGGCGCTGGTCGCGACCGCAGCCTTGGCGATAGAAATGATATCTCAGGGGATTTTTCTTGTAGTAATCCTGATGATATTCCTCGGCGGCATAAAATTCAGCCCTGGGCAGAATCTCGGTTGCGATCTTGAATCCCCGGGCCTCTTCAAGCTGGGCCTTGGAAGCCCGCGCGGCGGATTCCTCGGCCTCGTCCGCAAAGAATACAGCGGACCGGTACTGAGGACCGCGATCGCAAAACTGGCCACCGGCATCGGTTGGGTCTATGTTGCGCCAAAAAACGTCAAGGAGTTTCCCAAAATCGACCAGCTCCGGATCATACTTCACCCGCATGGCCTCAATATGCCCGCTGGTTCCGGACGAAACCTGTTCGTAGGTCGGATTCGGGATCTGTCCGCCCGTGTATCCCGCCTCGGTTTCCAAGACACCGGGCAGGGCGTCAAAGGGTCCTTCAAGGCACCAGAAACATCCACCCGCGAATACCGCCTCTTTTGTCTGTGCAGCCACGTTACCTCCAAACAAGCCTGAAATCAGAAGAGCCAGAATCAATGATTTTCCCATGAGGCCTCCTTACAGATGTCACTGCAAAAAGTCGTCATCCCCTTGAAGAAGGGGATCCATGCCTTTTTAACTATCTGAAAAGAATGGATTCCCGCCTTCGAGGGAATGACACTCGGGTTCTTTTGCGACTTTTTTGCAGTGTCGTCCTTACAGTTCCGTTCCAGAATCCCAGAGCGCACCTTCCGCAAGGAAAGGAATCCCTCCGGAACTCAGCCCGCCCTGATACAAAACCCCGTCCAGGGCGTAGGTCAGCTTGCCCGGACCGTTCTGAAAGGTCATGATCTGACGCAACAGGTCCAGTGTCGAGGCGGAGGCCTCGACTTTGAAAACCGCCTCGCTCAAAGCCTCCACCCGCCCATTCTCCGAAGACACTGCGGGCAGAAGATTCATGTCATTGAAACGTGCATTGACCCTGACTCCGGTCCAGGTCAATGCAAAAGGATTGGGGTTTACTATCCGCAAAGTCAAAGCAACTCTTTGCTCAAAGAGAGTGCTGCTTGCGGGAACCACATTGACCAGTCTCACCGTTGGGGACTCCATTTTTTGCCCAAAATGGGCACATCCGGAAATCGCAATAAAAAAAGAAACTACAAGAAACAACGCGAGACGTCTCATTTCCCCTCCCTTCAAACCAGGATCATAACATACTTCAACGTGCTTCCCAAACGGGAAAAGTTTCTGGAAGCTGCTCATCAGACAACCTCCACTGATCTTCTCCGTCGACATTTTTCCGCCCTGCATACCTCAGAATCACCTTCTTCGGTCCATGGGCAAAGAATCCATTTCCTCCCAGAACTTCGAGCGCCTCGTTTTCGTCGGGATACTCAAGAGCCGAGACGTAACAGATTCTTTCACCGTTCTTCTCTATGCAATGCGGTTCAAAATAACGCATGAAGTGCAACAAGGTATTCATATTCTTCATAGGCCCTCCCATCTTCAACTGTCTTTTCCCATGCTAATCACTGTGGACGGGATGACAAACGTTAAAAAGGGAATTGGCCTGAAAAAGAGACCCCTGGCTTGGAACCGATGCGTCCGGACGTCGGAATTTGATTGCCGAGCCCAGGCTGGGCTTTACGCTAAGAACGAAAAACGGAACTTTTCGTCAGGCTGATCGTTTTGCCGTATCAATCTGAAATTTCTTGATCTTGTAGTGCATGGTCCGACGACTGACCCCAAGCAGGTCGGCGGCGTCCTTGACCACCCAGGAGCTTCGCTCGAGAGCGTTCAGGACCACCTGCTTCTCGCTTCCGGCCAGGGAAAGAAGATTGCCGGGAAGGGGCGTGTCATCAAAGCTGTCCTCGAACTGCATGTCCTCCATCCGGATAAGTCCGTCAGAGGACAAAATGACCGCGGCTTCCAGCATGTTGCGCAGTTCACGCACATTGCCGGGCCAGGGGTAGTCGAGGATGGCCTCGGAGACTTCTGCGTCGAGCCGGGACAAAGGCCCGTCCTCGGCAAAGAGTTGCAGAAAACGTTCGGCCAAAACGGGGATGTCGGCCTTGCGCTCGCGCAGGGGCGGCACCTGAATGGTGATGACCTTGAGCCGGTAGTACAGGTCCTCGCGAAATTCGCCGCTGCGCACCAGCTCGGCCAGGTCCGCGTTGGTCGCGGCGATGACGCGGCAATTGATGGCGGTCTCGGCCAGATCGCCAACCCGCCGGATTTTTCGTTCCTGCAGAAAACGTAAAAGACGGAGCTGCATTTCCGATGAGATGTTCCCTATCTCGTCAAGGAACAGGGTTCCACCATGCGCCTCGGCCACAAGCCCCTTCTTGTCCTTGTAGGCATTGGTGAACGAGCCCTTGGCATGTCCGAACAGCTCGCTCTCAAGCAAGGTGGATGGAGTTGAGCCGCAATCGACGATCACGAGCGGCCCCCGCGAGCGCTGACTCAGGCGATGCAGGAGCCCGGCGATCTTTTCCTTGCCCGTGCCGCTCTCGCCCAGAAGCAGGATCGTGGCCTCCGTCGGGGCCACCCGCTCGATCAACTTGTAGAGGCGTTGCATGGAAGGACTTTTCCCGCCCCAAAGCTCCTCGGTCAGCAGGTTGCCGCCGCGAGCCCAAGCGCGCCCTCCGCTTGCGGCCAAAATCCGGGCAATTCCCCGGAGCAGATCCTGTCCGTCCACGGGCCTTGTCAGATAATCCGTAGCTCCGTCCTTGATGGCCGCGACGGCGCCCCGCACCGTTCCGTTGCCGGTCAGCATGATGAACGGCAGGCCCGGCCAGCGCCGGACGCACTCCCACAAAAGCTCTCTGCCGGTCATGCCCGGAATGTCCTCTTCGGCGATGACCAGGTCGATCTGCCCGCCCTCAAGCTTAAGCAGGGCCTCTTCGCCATCGGACGCGACCGGAACGGCGTAACCGTCCGTTGCCAGCAGATCGATGAGGGCTTGCCGCCGAGCCAGATCGGCATCGACGACCAGAACGATTTTTTCGGCATTCACCGAAGAAGCCCGTCGGAGCCCACAGCGCGACCCAAGCGACAAGTCGTTGAAAGCCCGATCAATATCCGAGGTTCGATTATCTCCATTTCGCCGATATATCCGAAACTTCAAGAAGACTCAAACAAGAGCGGACGGCCTTGCGCCGTGTTCCGGGGGGCCGACTTGCGCTCCCGTGCGGCACTGCCCCGGTCTGGTTGTTGTCAGTCACCGCGCTCACGGGTATATTGTCAGAAATAACCAAAGGAGGTCCACCATGACGGACAAACAGGAAAACACCCTGCCCCTGGTCGGCGACACCCAAAAAAAACTCAGTGGCCGCAAATGCAAGGAGCTGGACTCTCATACAGCCGCCATGCTTGAATCAAACGAGGTCAAGGCCATCACCGGTGAAGGCGAGGAATGGTGGTGTCCCAATCCGGATTGCGCGGTCGTGGACAAATAGCTGTCACGTACGGCAAGAAAAGCGCGGTCTGGGCAGAAGATGCCCAGACCGCATTTTTTTTGCCCCCCAGCCCTACCAACACCTCAAGCCTTCAATACTAGTCCTTACCATTATTGGATTTTTGGTATCCACAGCCTATCGTGCATTCGATTTTGAACAAAATCCCCTCGCGTTCAAAGGTACGATGCATGATCAAAAACAAACAAAGCCTCCCCGGCCAATACGGCATGACTCTCATCGAAGTCCTGGTCGCCATGGCCATCTCGAGCCTTGTCATGGGCGCCATCTACTCCATTTTTCAATCCCACCAGCGCATCGCCGCCAAACAGGAACAGACAAGCCTCATGCAGCAGGAGCTGCTTTCCGCCATGTCGCTCATCTCGGAAGAGCTGCGCATGTGCGGTTACTCGGCGCAAGGGACGCTGGGGTTCGGTTTTCTGCACAGGCCAGAGGCGGGCGCACCGGATCATGGGCGAGCCACGAACCAGACAGCCGTCTATTGCCGCCGGGACTGGAACAATGACGGCCTCATAAACGAGAGCGGCAGCGGCAGCCTTCGCGAACACTCGGGCTTCAGGCTCAATGTCGCCAATGATGGCTCCGCAAAAGCAGTCGCCGACAATGTGCTGCGCAAATACGACACGGGCGCCGTACGCTGGCAGCCGATCAGCACCAACATCGGCGCCCTGCGTTTCACCTATTTCAACGCCGAAGGCGCTGTCATCCCCGATCCGCAAGCAAACCCCGGGATCATTCGCGGCGTCAAGGTTGAAATCACGGCCATACCCTCGCCATTGCGCGCCAGCCTCAAGATAGGCAATCGCACCATGTCCACGATGGTGTGGTGCAGAAATCTCGGAACAGACAAGAGGAATCCCTTGAGCACCGGCTCCGTGGATGCGGCCATGGCTGTCGTCGCTTCGAGCAGCGCCCCATGACCGCGCATACTGACCCGGCACTGCCCGCAGTGTCGCAACTGTCTGTGCGGAAAGGCCTGCATCCTGGAGAGTGTTCGGGCTTCAGTCTGATCGAAGCCCTGGTTGTACTGGCCATCGTAGCCGTGCTCACGGCCGTTTCGGGCACGACGCTTCTTGGACTATTGCCGGAAGCGAGCATGAACCGCGCAACCAGGACCATTGTCTCCATGTGCAGACACGCCAGATTCGAAGCCATAAAACGAAACGAACAGATCCGCCTCCAATGCGACAAGGGGCAAAACACATGCGAAGTCAGAATCAAGAAAGACAATTCGCTGCTGCGGCGCTTCAATCTCACCGAGTTGAAACATCAGCACTTCCTTGAAAAATCCTACACGACCCACTTCAACGATCGAGGCCGAGCCTCCATGGCCGGGACGATCATCATCCACAACAGCGCCGGACTGTCCCGTTCGGTGATCGTGCGGCCTTCGGGCAGCGTGGTGACAGAGTAGCCGGAAAAATGCACAGGCCCAATTTTCGCGCCGCGAAGCCCATGCGCCGTGATCGGATCGCCGCCCCGAAAGCCATGAACGGCATCACCCAAAAAGAACGACGCAGCCAGGGCTTCACCTTGATCGAAGTCCTGGTAGCCACTGCCATTTTGGGTGTTGGGCTGATGGCCGTCGCAACCCTGATTAGCCGCGCCGCCATCCAGGACAGTCGCGCTTACCATGCCTCACGAGGCAGCCTGCTGGTCGAGGAAGTTCTGGAAAAAGCGACCCGCGCGCAATATTCGCCCCAAGCGTTCCGCGCCCTCACGGCCATGAACGCAAGCACCGTCATTGATGGCATTCAATTTTCCATGACCTGCGCCCTGGCCGAAGACACTCCCGTGGAAAGGTGCAGGCAAATGACCTGCGATCTGTCCTTTAACAATAAGGGACTCAACTCAACCATCCGGTACATTCATGTTTTATCTCCAAAATTCTAGATCCGGTGCCCACGAATCCGGCATGGTCTTCATCCTGGCCATCGTCACCCTTGCCCTGCTTGGAGTCATTGGACTCGCGGCCCATGAGACCGCGCATCTGAACAGCCTGATCGCCGCCAATGACCGCGACTCCAAAAGCGCCTTTTTCCTGGCGGAGTCGGGCGTGAACGCAGGGCATGAATTCCTGGAAAGAGCCATCGCTGACGCCAATTCGACATTCTACGATGACGGAACCTCCGCCACCAACGCCTCGGTCTGGGAAAAAAAGAACTCCTTCAACCCCGATGATTATCCCATCAAATGGCACCGGCACGGGGCTGCGGCCACTCATGTCCGGGCCGGGCTCATTGCGACGGGCATTGTTCCGGGCAGCGCCATGCAGATGGCCTCGGGATACGAAAGCACTGGCAGGGGAGCGGCCACGGGCGGCACTTTCGCCACTTATCTTGTCCGCTCGCACAGACAAGGTTTGCGCGGCAGCGCGGCCGAAGTGGATCTGGGCTGGTGGCACATAAACCATTAAGCAGCAGAGGGATGCCTGCCTTGAAGAAATTATTTTTGCTGATCATTGCGGCGTGCCTGCTTTTCCCGGCAACGGGCGCCCCCTTCCAAGCCGGCGATTTCCATTGGGTTCCTCCATTTCTGGCCACGGAGGAAAAACCCTCGGTGACCTTCGTCCTGGACACTTCGGCAAACATGCTTGAGCGGGCATATGCCGGTCCGTTCAACTCGACAGACGAATACTACGGATATTTTGATTCCAGATCGTACTACAGCCATGATGCTGACGCGGCCGCTCCCCATTTTTATCCAAACAACGTTACGGGACGGTGGAATGGAAATTTTCTGAACTGGGCAACGATGCGGCGCATGGATCTCGCGCGCAAACTGATGACTGGCGGAAAATACAATCCCGAAAACGGCTGCCTTGAAATGGAGCCGCCAGACACTCAAGGCAACGCGCAGCACCTTGAATATGACGACACGATTCCCAAGAGCGATCTTGACGGACGAATCGCACACATGACGCCCCATCACCACCAACTCACCATGACGCAGCAGGATGAAAACGACACGATGCTGGTGTCCGGACCCGATACCGGAGCGGCATACGCGCTTCGCGTCAAAGGTGAACCGGACAGGGGTCTGTTCCATTCCATCAGGAACAAGGCGCGCATTGCTCTTTTCGCGTTCGGTGGCACGAGCAGAATCCTGCAACCCATGAGCGATGACGAGGCAAGCTTCAATGACATGATCATTACAATAAACAATGTCCGACCGACGGGGTGGGCTCCGCTGGCGACGGCGCTACATGAGGTGCTTGGTTATCTCGGTCACGACGACCAGACCGGGCTTCAAGCGCCGGATCCATTCCACGATCCTTCCCGTGGGCAGAACGTGCCATGCTCAAAACAAAACGTCATCCTGGTGACTGCCGGAAAGAGTTCACAGGATCAGAACATCCCGGCCTTTTTGAAAAACATTGTGCCGCGCCCTCGCCCCGACAAAGACTATGACCTGTCCGCAAACGGGAGCACGTTCCTCATCGACGTCGCCTACACAGGGCACACAACGGACTTGAGCCCCGAGTCCGACATGAAAGGCGTTCAGAACTGGGATTTTTACGCGGTCTGCCTTGGTGAAGACGACGGCTATCTCGTGAAGGATGCCGCCCGTCATGGAAAATTCAACGATCTGGACGGGGATCTGATGCCCTCCCTTCAGGCGGAATTCGACGCCGACGGGGACAGCCTGCCTGACAACTTTTTCACGGCGCGGTCCGGGCGGAACCTGGAAACGCAAATCACCCGCGTCCTTCGATTGAGCACGGGGAGTATTGCATCCGGCACGGCCACGGCCATTTCTTCCCAAGCGCGTGGCGGAGAGGGGGCCGCCTATCAGGCCATCTATTTTCCCCCGAGTCGAACAGACAAAATCGCCCCTTCGTGGGCAGGACAGGTGCATGCCTTCCTGATCGACGTCCAAGGCAATCTGCGCGAGGACACCAACGCCAACCAGCGCCTGGACCCGACCAGCGACAGGATTATCGAATTTGGCGAAGATCTGATCCATGCCCATGTCGATGCCAACGGCGACGGGGTAATCGATGCGGGAGAGAGAAACGCCACAGCGCTTGGCAACATCGGGGATATTGAATTTCTTTGGTCATCAAGCACATGGCTGAGCAGCCTGACCGACCAGCAGGTGGTGACGCAACGTGGGCGTTACGCCAGCGTGGCGCCCAACCGATACATCATGACCTTCGCGGACAAGAATCAGGACATGATCGCGGATGCAGGCGCCGGAGAAATCCAGCACTTCGAACTCGCCGCCAAACCTGTGGAGACAACGCTCAGTTCTCCAGAATTTTTTCACAATTTCCTGACTCTGTACGAGTCGGCAACGGGGATGATCGGGTTTGATCTTTTCGATCCGCGCCAGAGTGCGATCAATGCCTTGCGGCAAGACAATCCATCCGGCTTCTCCAATTTGCAGGCAACTCTGGCCAAACGGCAGGTAGACTTCATTCGCGGAGCAGAAGTCGGCAACGCGACCATCGAAGGAATTGCCGATTCCGCGCGAAGCCGCACGCACGGCAATACCACCTGGAGACTGGGCGACATCATTTCCTCTTCGCCCATCGTGGCAGGGCAACCCGCCGAGAACTACCACCTTATATATAATGATACGAGCTACGAAAAATTCCTGAAAAAATACCTGGACCGCCGTCAGGTCATTTATGTCGGGGCCAATGACGGCATGCTTCACGCTTTCAACGGAGGATTCTGGAACCGCAAGACCAGGAGCTTTGACCTGACTTTGGGCGCGCAAACGCAATTTCCACTGGGCATGGAACTCTGGGCCTACGTCCCCTACAATCTTCTGCCACATCTCAAATGGCTCATGAACCCGGACTACGGCGAAAAGCTTCATGTCGCCTACATGGACCTTACGCCCAAAATTTTCGATGCCCGGATTTTTTTCATGTCCGACGGTGTGACGCCCGTGGACGAGACAACCTACCCCGGCGGTTGGGGAACCATATTGATCGCGGGCATGCGCCTTGGCGGATCAGCCATACAGGCGGACATCGACAAGACCGACGGAAATGGCCTGAATGCGGACAGCGACCGAACCATGACCTCGGCTTACGTGATCATGGACATCACCGACCCGGAATCCCCGCCAAGAGTGCTGGCTGAGATCTCCCTGCCCGGACAGGGTTTCACGACCTGCGCTCCAGCGGTCATGCCCATGAGCACCCCCGATGCAAGCGCAGCGGATCAGAACAGATGGTATATGGTCTTCGGCTCCGGCCCGGCAGATTCCAATGGGCGTGCCGACCAGTCAAAACTCGGGACCGAGACCAGCGAGCAGCCAGGCCAGCTCTTCGTTCTGGATCTCAGCGCACTGTACACGGAAAAAATCGTCAAGACCGTGGACAGCGACGGAGTGATCACGACCACAACAAAACCTTTTGCCTTCGCGGAAGAGAACTCATTCATCAGTGATCCCATTTGCCTGGATCTGGACATCGGGCCCAATAGCCAAGCCGGAAAATTCAAGACCGACATTGTCTATTACGGAACGGTTGGCGGGGATCAAACCGCTGCGGCCGGAAGAGTGCACAGGCTACAAACCGGGAACAAAGAGCCCTGGGACTGGGCAACCTCGACGCTCATCGACGCGGCAGGCCCCGTAAGCGCGGCCCCGACGGCAGCATTGGACGAGACCGACAGACTCTGGATATTTTTTGGTACCGGAAGCTTCCTGAACCGCGCCGACATTCCGCAATCTTCGCCCATGAGTTTCTATGGGGTCAGGGAACCTGAAACGAACGGAGTCAAAAGCTGGGAAGCTATCGCGCGCCACAACCTCTTCAAGAGCAACAAAATAACCGTGACAAAAGGCACCTGCGGCGAAGGAGAATTTTCTGAAAACTGCGTCGGGATAATTCAGACAAACGAGGATTCGAATTCCACCAGGGACTGGGCGTGGCTGAGCAACAGCATGAATTCAGCGTCGGGCTGGAAACACTCATTCAGCGCGACGACCGAAAGGGTTCTGAGTCCGGCTGCCGTTCTTGGAGGTTCCGTCATATTCACAAGCTACGCCCCATCGAGCGAAGCCTGCTCTTCCAAGGGATCAAGCCGTCTGTGGGCGCTCTACTACAAAACTGGCACACCATATTTCTGGCCGATCCTGGCAAACCACAACGGCGACTTCCCCACCGCTATCGAACTCGGCCAAGGGCTAGCCTCAAACCCAACCCTGCACCTCGGAGAAAAAGCAACGGTCACGGCCGTCACCAATACAAGCTCAAGCACGCTTCTGAAGTCCGAGATAACCACACCTTTCGCTATCAAATCCGGGAGTTTGTTCTGGAGAAAAAACACGGACTAGAGAAGCAAACAAACCACTCGTCCTGCAAAAAAAACGCCCTGCGACCCCAAATCCACGAACGATTCCGAGACCATGCCTTAGCAACACACTGTCAAGTCTTTCCGCGTAATACCAATCGATCCGCACGGCATAACGGAACACGTTTCCATGCCATTCGAGACGGCATACTTCCTGCTGATAATAAATCCAAAAGATCACTACTGGATGACACTAGGCTTTGACACCTTCAAAATACGATATTATGGTACTAAAAAAGATAAATTACTTAAGGACAAACTTGAACCAAGAAAAAAAATTGCGCACAACGTATCAAGAACTGCGCAGATTACCCGAAACGGATCGGACACAGAACAAAAATTACTATTGCGCACTGGAGTAGCGCCAATCACGATGTGGGAAAAAGCCATAAAATTTAGGTGATAACAGACAATCTGAGGCAGAATTTGTAAAAGAACTTGTTTTTTCAGATCCGGAAATCGAACATTTGTGAAGCAATTATGAATACAAAAACTCAAAGCGTGAAACATCAGAACAAGACTTTTCAGACAAAAGGTTTTTCTTTGGTTGAAATACTTGTAGTTATTGCGATAATAGGGATTCTAGCGGGGATTTCCGGTATAGCTTTAATGAAATGGCTGCCCGAGGCCAATCTGAAGCGCGCCGCGCGAACCATAGTGAGCATGTGTCAGGATGCACGAGTAGAGGCCATCAAGCGAAACCAGCGGATCAATTTCAATTGCGACAACGTGACAAACACATGTGTCGTTTCGTTCACCAACGGCACGGCACTCAGGCAGTTTGACCTCTCGACCATCGGGAGCGGAGTACACCTTTCAAATTCCTTGAATACTACATTCAGCAGTAGAGGCAGAGCTCTCAATGCAGGGACCATCCCCATAGCGAACAACGCTGCTTCAACTCTGTCCATTACAGTGCGGACATCAGGAAGCATAATAACAAACTAGGCGGTGTACTTTCGTATGTCCAAGAAAATAAACCAGTCAGGAATGACCCTAGTGGAATTACTGGTGGCTATGGTCATGATGGGGATAGTAATCACGGGGGTATATAACCTGTTCCGCGTTCATAACCTTATGGCCGCGAAACAGGAAGAAACGACACTCATGCAGCAGGAGCTCCTGTCGGCTATGGTGCAAATGGCCGAGGATTTGAGGATGTGCGGATATAAAGCTACCAGCGGTCCTGCAAACGGATTTGATGAAAATGAAACAAATGCGACGTCTGTTCGCTGCACCAGGGATCCGGCGCCAGATGGCAGCACTCAAATAGGATATATCTTGATGCCAAACAACACCATTGACTGGCTAAACGCATCTTCAGAGTGGGTTACAGCTGCGGAAAATATAGCTGATCTTAACTTTGTCTACAGAAATAGCAACGGAACAATTCTTGATCCTATCAACACGACAAATGTAGAAGATATAAGATTTATTGATATTACGATCGTAGCCGCAGCATCCGTAGAAAGATCCGGGATGAACATTCCCAACCGTTTCATGAACACACGCGTGTATTGCCGAAATATGGGGCTATAAAAACATGCTGCTTAAAATAAAACTTTCATCATCTCAGCACATGAAGGGCTTTACTCTTGTTGAAGTCCTCGTAGCTGCGGCTGTTCTGGCTATAGGCCTTCTTTCAGTTGTCACCATGATTTCCAGATCCACTATTCAAGATAGCCGCGCATACCACATGACACATGCCAGCCTGATAATAGAAGACTTCATAGAAAACGCTACTCGCGCACAGTACGCAGCAACCACTTTTAACAGTCTTTCCAACGCTACGGTCAACACTGTCATCTCAGGAGTTGCATATACAATGAACTGCGGAATCCAAGAGTCTACGCCTCTGAACAGATGCAAAGAAATGACCTGCACCGTGAACTGGAACAACAAAGGCATCCAAGCGAGTACATCGTATGTATACGTCTTTTCCCCCAAGTATTGAGACTAAACGGCCTCAATCAGGCTCTGCCTTGGTCGTGGCGATTATTGTGCTGGCGATCCTCGCCGCGCTAGGAATAGCAGCCCTTGATGTTGCGGACCTAAATCTATTCACCGCAGCCAATGACCGCGACACCCGTGAAGCTTTTTTTCATGCAGATTCCGGGGTCAATATTGGCCATGTGTTTTTGGGACAGGCCATCGATGATACAAATTCCACCTTTTACGACGACGGAACCAACTCGACCAATGCAAATTTTTGGGGCAACAGTACGGGTTTTGGCGCTTCCCCACCTGCTGATCCTTTGAAATATTTTGCCCAGGGCACCATGGCCACGCTCATCCGCACGGGGTGGCTGGACAATGGCGTACTCGAAGGCTCCGCCATGCAGATCGGAGCAGGCTACGAGGGCGCAGGGAAGGGTGCGGCCAGTGGTGGAACATTCACTAATTACCTCATCCGCGCACACAGAGAGGGTCGCCGCAATAGTCAAGCAACTGTAGACTTGGGCTGGCGATATATTAATAGATAATTATGACGAAGTAGAGGAGAATCTGTATGTTTTTTTCAAAGGGTCTCATCATAAGCTTATTTTTAATATTATCAGCACCTGCTTATGCTCAGCAACATCTACAATTTGTAAAAACAGAATATGTTTGCTTTACAGACGGATACTTATTGCACGAAAACGGGAAATGGTTTGTCACCAGCAGCGCAGAGGACCGACAGATTCCTCTGCTCGAAAATACAATAATTTATGGCTGTGACGAAGAAATATTCAAAATCCCGATCCCTAGCAGATTCTCAGGATACCCAGTAACTAGTATCAGCTGCGATAAAAATATGTCAGTCGAAGGAGGTTACTATGTCCGTGAAGCGCAAATTCCTTGTAACTAATATTTTTTTACTTATTGCACTGTTTTTTTACGCGACATATGCGTTCTCATACGTGGCCACTGACTTCAACTGGATCCCCCCTTTTTTGACAAAGGACGAAAAACCAACAGTTCACATACTATTTGACAGTTCGGGAAGCATGGAGTTCCGAGCTTATGGCGGGAAAAACGTCGTATACAGCAACTTCAACCCTTCATACCAATATTATGGATATTTTAATCCAAAAAAATATTATAGATATACCACATCTGAACCATCTGCTCCATACTTTATTGAAGCTACATCCGGGGATCTGTGGAACGGTAACTTCCTGAACTGGCTAACAATGCACCGAGACGATATCGCAAAAAAAGTCATGATTGGAGGGAACTACGACAAAATACGCGGACTGTATTCTTTAACTTCAGTTAACTCGTGGAGCAACTATACATGGGTGCTTTACGACGATAGATATAAAGTAACTGACCTTAATGGAAATTTAAATTACATGACACCACTATCTGCGCACGACACGAACAAAAGATCAAGTGCGTATTCATATTTTTACCAACAAGCATCTTCTAGTACAGAGCCAACCATATTATATGTTACTCGCGAATTAAGCTACAATAGCTATTACCATAAAAACTCTTACACTCTTCGACTAAAAGCACCTCAAGAAACAGGAGTGCTAGACAAATTTGCCTCCAAGGCACGATTGTCATTATTCCAATACCACCCTGTAAGCTCTGGAAACAATGGCGCAAATATTCTATCGTATGTTTCGGAGACACCTGCAGAACTTGAACAACTCAAAACAAAACTTGCGGCTATCGACCCAAATGGCGGTACACCTCTTGCCGAATCGCTATGGACAATCTGTGGATATATTAGACAGAACGGATCTCCCGCAAGCAACTCTGGACCAAGGTACCGAGAAGAAAGCTATTCTCCCACATTAGGGAATAAAGGTGATCCATTTTATTTTTCAGAATATGATAAGCTAGTTCCATGCACGCAACAAACAGTAATAATGATTACAGACGGCGAAGCTAGCGTTGATAACGAGGTCACCTCCCCCAAGATTGCCCCCTCTCCTTTCAGAAAAAGCCTAGGGGAGGATAAACTGCAAGATGTAGCTTGGTGGGCACGAACTACAGACCTCCGATCAGACCCTGAGTTACCAGCGACTCAACGTGTTAATTTATTTACTATTTTTGCTTCATTTGGCGAAACAACGGGAGCGGAACTACTTAAACGTGCCACTCAATTCGGTTCTTTTGCAGACAAAAACAAAGACGGTCTTTACACGGTCGCGGATTTAGAAGAAGCGGACTTCGCATCTCCGGAGAATTTTTTCCAAGCTGCATCGGGCGAAGAACTTGAAGCTGCGGTTACTCAAGCCCTTGCAATTGCCACAGCCGGAGTTGCATCTGGAACCTCTGCTTCTTTGCCTCCAACTTCTGGTGAAGGAGAGGGCGCAGTATATCAAGCTATCTTTTTTCAACCAGCAGCAAATGCCGCGCTTGGTCCGGCATGGGGCGGACAACTACACGGTTTGCTAGTAGACTCGCAAGGCAACATGCGCGAAGACACAACCAGCAACAAGAAACTCGATACAGATCCAGATCAAGTCGATTATGACAAAATAATACGATTTACCAAAGCTGACGCTACAGAATATATCACACGTTATGAGGCAAATGGAACGGCTGAGACTAAGGGGCTCAATATAAATCAAATAAAGTTATTGTGGTCTTCGAAAGACTGGCTAAACGACATCAACGACAGCATGATACAATCAAATCGTGACTACGGAACAACGTCTTCAAGATATATTTTTACTTTTGTAGATAAAAATAACAACATGGTGTCGGACACAGGCGAAGATATACCTTTTACATATACGGACACCGACTGCAAAGACCCAAACAACTTCTGTAGCTATTTGACACTTTACGAAAACACTTCGGGCGCGGTTGCCCCTCCCGCTAGTCTTACTGATACACAACTTAAAAACCTGTCGGAACGACAGATAAACTTCATTCGAGGCTTGGATGTCGGTGATGCAACCATCGGAAGCGTAGATGATTTTACCCGAAGCAGAGCCTTCGGCGGCAAGACATGGCGCTTGGGCGACATTATTTACTCATCCCCAACTGTTGTCGGCAGACCCGCCGAAAACTATCACATGATCTACAAAGACAAAACATATGAAGGGTTCGTCAATAAATATAAAAATAGAAGACAAATGGTCTATGTTGGCGCAAACGACGGAATGCTTCATGCTTTCAACGCGGGCTTTTACAATAGCACTCAAAAAACATTTCTGACCTCCCCTAACGGTGAGCACGACTGGCCACTGGGAATGGAAGCATGGGGCTACATACCCTTCAATCTTCTACCTCATTTGAAATGGCTTATGCATCCCGAGTACGGTCAAAATCAACATGCGGCGTACATGGACCTCAAACCACGTGTCTTTGACGCGCGAGTGTTCTTCGATGACACAACCAGCCAAGTATCTCAAGATCCAAACACATACCCGAATGGCTGGGGAACTATACTTGTTGCCGGCATGCGGCTTGGTGGGGCCGAGATCGGAGTTGATATCACCAAGGACGGAACTGCCGACCGCTCCATGTCTTCTGCTTACGTCATCATGGACATTACGGACCCAGAACAACCTCCTAAACTGTTAGCAGAAATCGCTCTGCCAGGACAGGGGTTCACGACCTGTTACCCAACGGTTATGCCTATGACACAGCGAAATACCTCTTCAGCAACGGAAAACCAATGGTATCTTGTTTTCGGTTCCGGTCCGGCAGATTCGTCTGGCAAAGCATCACGCACTAAATTTGGCCTGGAAACAAGCGATCAGAATGGCCGACTCTTTGTCCTAGACCTTAAAGCTCTCGTCGCTGACAAAGAACTCCTCACCGTAAACGGAACAGGGACGTTGTCGGCAAGTGGCGATCCGTATGGACTCACAGAACCAAACTCCTTCATTTTTGACCCCATAGCTGTGGACCTCGATATCGGACCATTCCCCTCTACCAAGGAATTCAGGACGGACTTGGTTTATTTTGGCACCACGGCTGGTACTCTGGCGGCTCCAGCTGGAAAAATGTATCGGTTTAACACCAACAACGACAGCACAACGGGGTGGGATAGCATTTCTACTCTTATTGACACTGGCAAGCCTATTACATCGGCTGCTAGCGTGGCCAAAGATGACGTCGGACGGATATGGGTATATTTTGGCGCGGGCCGCCTCTTCAATTTGCAGGATATCCCTCAGCCTTCAAAAATGTCTTTCTACGGCATCAAAGAACCAATTGACTCCACTTCAAAAAAAATGACCCTTACTACAGTATCTACAGCGAGCCTTTTCAACAGCTCTAATGTTGTAGCTAACAACAGTGCATGCGGAGAGACAACTAATATTAACTGCATAAAGTATTCGCAAGACGGAACAGAGATGACCGGAGCATGGCCAAATGGACACTGGAAAAACCTTTTAGCCAGCATCGATAGTTCATCAGGATGGAAAATTGACTTTGATGCAGATCGCGAACGTGTATTAGGGCAGCCTGCTGTTCTTAGCGGATCTGTTATTTTCTCAAGCAACACGCCAACAAGTGATGTCTGCGATGCTTTCGATGCCATTAGCAGTCTTTGGGCCGTTCACTACAAAACAGGAACAGCATTCTATAGCCCAATTCTTGGTGCAACTGGTGATATTTTAAACACTTCTATTCCGCTAGGACGTGGACTTGCTTTTACACCAACGCTTCATGTAGGCGAAGATGGAACTACGGCATTTGTCCAGACAAGCACTGGCGCAATTCTTACAATCGACGTTGAAACGCCAATAAGCGTTCGCTCTGGGCCACTTTTTTGGCGTAAAGTAACAGATTAATACGCGGGGCCAAAAGGCCCTGCGTTTGACTTTCACTTACAGGCTTTCTAGAGTTGGGCACGCAAGGAGTCCCCATGCCCCCCCACTTCCTTGACCGCGTCACCCCCCGCGCCTACCCTGGCACGCGCTTGCTCACCGCAGCTCTCGCGTGGTCTGCGACAGGCGTTTTTCTTTCCGTCAAAAGCGTTTATCTTTTTCGGGAAGGCTCTAGGGGAATCGTTCTGGCCGCAGTGTTGGTCGGACTGATTCTCGGGATGGTAAAAGGCAGATTCATCCTGGACCGAATAGCCGACAGGATTATTCTGCACATCGGAGCCAAACCCACGCGGTCTTGCTTGGGAGGGCTTTTTTCCGTTCGGAACTGGATGCTTATCGCGGTCATGATCATATTCGGACGGACCTTGAGCGTCCTGCCCATCGAAGCGGGAATAAAGACCGGCCTCTACGTCATGGTCGGCAGCGGCCTGGCCTATTCCAGCAGGCTTCTTTGGCGTGCATGGAAGAACTCAGCCGCAAAGACTCCCTAAAATCAGGGCGCTTGAAGCCTCCGGTCCTTGCATCTTTCGCACTGAAAGCAATTTTTCTACCTGCCCAAACCTGTACCCAACATCCGCCACCCCATGAGCGTCGTCTCCGTAGGCTGCGCCAATCTCAAGTTTTGCTGCAGCGTCCAGGATCGGCGCGCACACGTAAGGTTCGAGCTGGCCTTTCAGCAGGGCCCGCGCGTTAATATCAAGGATGGCGCCGGCTCCTCGAATCCATTCCAGATTGCGCAGGATCCGTTTCCAGACCTCCGGCTCCGCAATGGTTTGCAAATAGTCAGGATCGTGGAGCCGGATGAGATCGAAGTGCCCCACAACCTCCGGTTTGATCTCCCGCAACATATCATACTGCTCGTCGAAATAGGCCGAATACATCCGGCTGGTTCCGCCACACAGTGTGGCTACCGTGTCGTAGGCTTCCTTGGAAAAATCAAAACAAGCACCCTGAACGTGGTGGACCGAGCCCACCACGTAATCAAGCGCGTGATACTGGCGCAGTTCTCTCACCCACATTGCGCAACCCGGATACCATTCAGTCTCCATGCCCACCAGAATCCGCATCCGATCCTGGTAAGCACGCGCAAGGGATCTGGCTTCGGCCACATACAGGGCAAACCGAGCCTCCATCCAGCCCGCCGTTCTGCCCAATTCGATTTCATCGGGATACAGTCCGGCGTCGCCAAAAGGCGGCATGTGCTCGGTAAGGCCGATGCACTCAAAGCCGGCTTCATGGTAGGCCGCCACGATATCCGCCAGTGTGTCGCGGGCGTGATCGCAGTATTGCCCGCTGTGTCCGCCGTGCAGGCTGATCTTTCTCACGACGCCTTTCCCATTCGCCTGCAAATATCGTCCACGCTTTTGGGAATGTCCTTGCTCAAGACATCCCTGCCATCTTCGGTTACGAGCACGTCGTCCTCTATGCGAATGCCGCCAAAATCCAGATAGGCATCCAGCGCCTCGTAATTGATGAACTCTTCAAGCCGCCGCTGCTCCCGCCATTGTCTGATGAGAGCTGGGATGAAATAGATGCCGGGTTCCACGGTCATGACAAATCCGGGCCTGAGCCTGCGGGCCATGCGCAATCCAGACAGTCCAAACTGGGCCGCACGCTTGAACTCATGGTCATACCCCACGAAATCCTCACCCAGCGCCTCCATATCATGGACGTCGAGCCCCAGCATGTGCCCGAGCCCATGCGGAAAAAAGAGTGCGTGCGCGCCCCGGTCCACGGCTTCAAGCGGATCGCCCAGCATGAGCCCAAGGTCCGTCAGGCCCCTGGCCACGACCCTTGCCGCAGCAAGGTGACATTCCACAAAGGGGACGCCCGGAGCCATGTTCAAGGTCCCGGCAACCAGCGCTTCGAGCACAATCTCGTAAATGTCCTTTTGCCGGCTGGAAAAACTCCCGCCAACAGGCAGGGTGCGTGTAATATCCGAGGCATACCCCAAGGGCGAAACCACCCCGGAATCGACCAGCAGCAGATCGCCGTCGCGCAGAATCTGATCGTGAGTGTGATTGTGCAGCACCTCCCCGCGCCGGGACAGGATCATGGGAAATGCTTCTCGGCTGCCATGCGAAAAAATCAGCCCTTGAGAGCGGCCATACAGTTCCATCTCCCTGGCGCCTGGAACGCAGGATTGCATGAGGCTGTCGTAAAGTTCAGCGGAAATCGCGATGGCCTGGCGGATTTGCGTCACTTCGGCAGCGCTCTTGACGCTACGCAATTCCACGATGCCCTGCACAAGGATGCTCGAAAAACCGGCTTCAAGCTCCAGAGGCGGGATGCCCAGGACGCTAGACAAAAGCAGGGCCGACTCGCCTTGATAGGTTGGGGAATAATGAATGCTGCGCCCCTGACCTTTTGCCAGCCTGACGGTATCCGCCAGTTCGTGCATGGCCTTGCTCACGGCGATGCCTGAAAGATCCGCCAGTTCCGAAAGAGAAGGAGCCGCTCCGCTCCAGATGGTTTGTTCAATGCCAGGCTCGGGACCAAAAAGGATCTCCTCGCCGCTCTCGCAGTCCAGCCACAGGCAATGCCCAGGCCTATCAAGCCCCGTGAAATATAGGAAAGAGCCATCCTGATGAAAGGGAAACGTGTTGGCGCGATAGTTCATGCCGATGAAATCATTTCCGGGCAGCAGAATGCAGCCGCTTCTTACGAGTCGGGCCAGCGCCGCACGGCGGGCCGCGTAGACAGAGGAATCGAACATGGATCGCTCCTTTCCAGTTGTCGGAACAGAGAAGGCGCCAAAACGCGCCAAGGCAGCCCATCCGGCGCCTTGCCTTGTTCGGCACGCATGATTAACTAGGGGCTTCGTATCGGGACGCGCCCGAAACAGCAAGAACGCCACTTTTCGATCGTGGAGGCACAATGCACTGGGTTCTCATGGCCAACGGGCCGCTCGCTCTCTCACCCGCAATCCGCCAGTTCATCTCTTCCGCCGAGAGGCTGATCGGAGTCGATGGCGGCAGCAGGCATCTGCACGCGCTGGACCGATTGCCCCACCTGGCCGTCGGCGACATGGACTCCATCCCCGCCGACCTGCTCGCCCGATACAGGGACACGGGAGTGGAGCTGCATCTCCATCCTCCCAAAAAAGACGCCACGGATCTCGAACTGGCCCTGGAACTGGCTCTGGAGAGAGGCGCCAAGCGCATCTCGATATTGGGCGGGACCGGAGGCAGGCTCGACCATACCCTGGGCAATCTCTTTCTTCTGGCCCGCTGCCTGCCGGGCGGAATTCCGGCCTGCATCATGGACCAGGAGCAATGCATTCACCTGACGGACCAGACCCTGACCCTGGATGGCGCCGTTGGCGACACCCTGTCCCTGCTCCCCGCCACGCCCGAGGCGCGCGGGGTCAGCCTGACGGGGCTTGAATACCCGCTCCATGACGCCACACTCACCTTCGGCACAAGTTGGGGCATGAGCAACGTCTTTGTGGAAAACCGGGTCACCGTAACCATTGGTAGCGGGCGCCTATTCGTGTTTCACCTTTTCAGATCCTGAGCCGCCCTGCTCAAAACTGTCCCGCAGGACCTGAACAGAGGGACTGACACGGACCGGCACCGACTGGCACGGAGCGCAGGGAGCCCGACGCGCGCAAAAAAAGGCTTCGTGCATGCAACATGCAGAAGCCTTCTCTCCCGGAGCGCGGCGGCGCTTCGTCTTTTTCTTCAGAGCGAACTGTCGAGCACCATGTTATCGCGGTGCACAACCTCCTGATGCGGACAGGGCCCCAGGATCTTTTCGATTTCGGAGCTGCTCAGGCCCTGGATCTTGCGCAACTCCACGGCCTTGAAGTTCGTGAGGCCCACGCCCACTGCGCCGCCATCAAGACCCACTATCCTGACCAGGGCGCCCATGCCGAAGTTGCCTTCCACCCCGGCTATGCCTGCGGCCAGAAGGCTCTTGCCCTTGCCCGTCAGCGCCCGCGCGGCCCCGTCGTCAACCACGATGGTCCCGGCCGGGTCCAGGTGGTAGGCCAGCCAGAACTTGCGGCCCGAGAGCATCTTCTGCGTCGGCGCGATCCAGGTGCCCAGGTCTTCCAGATCGAACACCCGCTCCAGCACGTGCTTCTGCCGACCCGAAACAATAAGCGTCGGGACGCCGATGGTGGCGGCACGGCGAGCGGCCATGAGCTTGCTGAGCATCCCACCGGTCCCGGCCCCGGTCTTGCCCCGGCACATGGACTGCAGATTGAGCTCGGAAATGTTTTCGATGATCGGCACAAAGCGGGCGTCGGGATTTTCCAGCGGATTGTCGTCGAAGACACCGTCGGCAGAGGTCAGGTTGATGATCACATCGGCCCCGACCAGGTTGGCGACCATGGACGAGAGGGCGTCGTTGTCGCCGAATTTGAGTTCCTGCACGGCCACCGTGTCATTCTCATTGACGATGGGGATGACCTTCCAGTCAAGCAACCGGCACATTGTGTTGCGAGCGTTCAGAAATCGCTCCCGGCTGCGCAGATCGTCCTTGGTCAAGAGGACCTGAGCGGTGATCTTCTCATAATGGGCAAAAGCTTCGTCATAGCTGTGCATGAGGCGGCTCTGGCCCACGGCCGAGGCGGCCTGCTTGTGGACCATGCACCCGGCGGCCTTGTCCGCGCCAAGCACGCAGCGGCCCGCGGCAACGGCGCCAGAGGTCACAAGGACTATTTCGAGCCCCCGGTCATGAAGCCCCGCGATCTGATCGGCCAAACGGTTCACCACGCGCGGGTCAAGACCCTTTTCCGTAGTCAACACGGCGCTGCCAATCTTGATGATGACCCGTTTGGCCTTCTCCAGAATCCGGCGGCGCTGTTCGCGCCAATCAGTCGATAGTTCCATGTTCGGTTTCATCCTTGACGGTCTGCAGATGCAGATTCCACATGGCATCCAGCACCACGTCCACTCCGGTTTCGTCCAACGCCGACATGAAGTACACTTTGAGCCCAAGCTGGTCAAAAGCTGCCCGCACCTCGGCCAAACGCGCCTCGTCAACCAGGTCGATCTTGTTGATGACACGAATCTGAGGCTTCTCGCCAAGCGCCGGATCGAACATGCGCAACTCGTCGTCAAGTATGTGGAACCCGGACAATGGATCTTCCACGTTCACGTCTTCGATGCTCAGGATATGAACCAGAAAACGGGACCGCTCCACGTGGCGCAAAAAGGTGTGCCCCAGACCCTGCCCCGTATGGGCGCCTTCGATGAGGCCGGGAATGTCAGCCACGACAAGCTTGCGCTCATGCTCGTCGATGACCACTCCCAAGTTGGGTGCCAGCGTGGTGAAGGGGTAAGCCGCGATTTTCGGCCGGGCCGCGGAGATGCGGGAAATGAGGGTGGACTTGCCCGCGTTGGGCAACCCCAGGAGGCCGACATCGGCAAATACCTTGAGTTCGAGGCGAATGTATTTTTCCACGCCCGGTTCTCCAGGCTGCGCAAAACGTGGCACCTGCATGACGGACGACTTGAAATGCGCATTGCCCTTGCCGCCACGCCCGCCTTCGGCCACGACGATCTCCTGGCCGTCCTTGGTGAAGTCGGCGATCAGCCGCTCCTGGCCGTCCACTTCCTCGAAAACCTGGGTACCCACGGGCACCTCGACGATCTTGTCTTCGCCGGCGCGACCGTAGCACAGCCGCCCGCCACCGGGCCGCCCGCTTTCGGCTTCCTGGAAGGAAGCGTGGCGATAATCGTAAAGGGTCAACAGGTTGTTGTTGGCGCGCATGATCACGTCGCCGCCCTTGCCCCCGTCCCCTCCGTCGGGACCACCCCGAGGCACATATTTTTCCCGGCGGAACGAAACACTGCCCTGACCACCGCTTCCGGAACGGATGATGATCTTGGCCTCATCTACAAATCTCATGTTCTCTCCAAGTCCGGGGCGCAAGACCGCCGGACAGCAAAAAAAGCCGCCCAAGAGCACTCTCTTGAAGCGGCTTGAAAAAGGCTTGTGCTGGACAAAGCCTAGACAGCAGGAACGATATTGACCCTGGTCTTGACCTTGTTCTTGCGGGTATACTTCTCAAACTTCACGACTCCGTCGATCAGAGCGAAAAGAGTGAAATCCTTGCCCACGCCAACGTTAACGCCGGGATGAACCTTGGTGCCATGCTGACGCACAAGAATGTTGCCCGCCAAAACCGTCTGGCCACCGAACTTTTTCACGCCAAGTCGCTGACCGGCACTGTCGCGCCCGTTGCGTGAACTACCACCTGCTTTTTTATGAGCCATTATTTCCTCCCGACACTAGGCCTGAATGGATTTCACTTTCAGGGTTGTATAATCCTGACGGTGACCCTGGGTTCTACGATAATCCTTGCGGCGTTTCTTTTTGAAAATGATGATCTTCTTGTCACGACCATGCTCAACCACTTCGCACTGTACGGCTGCGCCGTCGACGAAAGGCTGGCCGATCTTGACATCGGCGCCTGTTCCGACAAGCAGGATCTTGTCCAGAGTGAGCTCTGAACCGGCCTGCACGTCAAGCTTGGCTACCTTCAGACTGCGGCCTTCTTCCACACGAAACTGCTTTCCGCCCGTTTCCACGATTGCAAACATCTTGCGTCCTCCAAAATATTGAACGACGTGGCTACCTCTTCCGAGACGCCCCGTCAAGACTTTCATAACGCTATAAAGCCGTCCGGAGCAGGACAGCTGTCGAGAGGGAGGATGCAAATAAAACGAAACCTGATGAGCGTCAACAAAAAATTCAAGAACACCAGGTTCCCAGTGTCTCGACCAGATCCTGCAAGCTGTAGGGCTTGGAGAGGTGCCCGTTCATGCCCGCCTCCAGGCTCTTGAGTTGGTCCGACTCCAGGGCGTGGGCAGTCAGGGCGATGATCGGCACGCCCAGCCCCATGGCCCTGATTTTCCTGGTAGCCTCAAGGCCGTCCATGACCGGCATCTGGATGTCCATAAGCACTATGTCGAAAATTTGCCCTGCCGCCAGGACATCCACCGCTTCACGCCCGTTCTCGACCATCTGGACATCCTTCACGTTCAGGCTGTTCAGCATCTTAATCAGCAAACTTCGGTTGAAAGGATTGTCCTCCGCCGCCAGGACCCGGACGTGCCCGAAGGATCGCTCATCGGCGTCAATGGCTGCAAGCTGCCGCGCAGGAGCGGCCGCGGACACGTTCATGTCCAGAGTGAAGGCGAAAGTGCTGCCCTGCCCGACCCGGCTTTGCACCGAGATGCCGCTACCTCCCAGCAGGCGCACCAGGCTGTTGGCGATGGTCAGGCCCAGGCCCGTTCCGCCGTACTCGCGGGTCAGGGAGCCATCCGCCTGTTCAAAGGAAATGAATATGCCCTGTTGCCGGTCCGGAGAAATGCCGATCCCGGTGTCGCGCACGGAAAAACCAAGCGAGGCCTTTCCTCCCGCGCCAATCTTCCCGCGAACGGAAAGCTCCACACCGCCCTGTTCCGTGAACTTGATGGCGTTGCCGACCAGATTGACCAGAATCTGCGTCAGTCGCCCGGAATCAGTGCTCACGACCCGTGGCAATCCGGAAGTGACCAGACGCAGGTCAAGCCCCTTTTTCTGCGCCTGATCGCTGAACATGGTCCGCACACGCGCAAGCAACTCGCCCAGCTCGACATCCTCGGACACGATGCGCAGCATTCCGGCCTCTATCTTGGAAAAATCAAGAATGTCGTTGATGATGACCAGGAGACTCTCGGCGCAGACGCGGATTCCCTGCACGCAGTCCGTCTGCTCGGGGTCGAGCCGTGTCCTGGCAAGCAATTCCCCGTGACCGAGAATGGAATTCATGGGCGTGCGGATTTCATGGCTCATGTTGGCCAGAAACATGCTTTTCGCCTGGGAAGCGGCTTCTGCCCTGCGCCGGGCATCGACAATTTCGGTAACCTCGATGACGCTGACGATCATGCCGCCAAAAGCCTCCGCGCCAAGGACAGGCTGCATGCGCACCACCAGGGCCATGTCCCGGAACGATTCCAGCTGGATTTCCCGCAGGCGGGACCGAGGATCTTCCTGCAGGGCGCGCAAGCCCTGCGCCATTTGCGTCCCGAGAATCCCGTCAGGAAAGAGATCCCGGACGTTCCGCCCCAGAAGGCTGGCGGCTTCAATGCCCAGAATGCGACACAGGCTGTCGTTGACCTCAAGCACGCCTCCTTGCTCGTCGGTCAGTGCGACACCCTCGTTTATCCCCGAGAGAAGCGACTCAAGGCGCGATTTTTCCTGCAGAAGTTCGCGCTCGGCCTGCTTGCGCTGGGTCACGTCCATGAAAACTTCAAGAATAAGGGTCTCGCCCTGCAGGATGACCGGAATGGAACTCTTGATCACGTCCAGAGTCCGCCCCTCCAGGGCGCGCATGCGCACCTCGTGCTCGAACTCGACTCGGGGCTGCCGTTCGGGATCACTGCCTTGCGGTTTTTCATAAAACATGTCCCACGGGACGCGGCGCTCGAAAAACCAGCCAGGCTCTATATCGAGGAGGTTGGTCGCGGCAAGGTTGACCCGGCGGATGATCCGATCCTGGCCCAGAATGGCAATGCCCACCGGAAGAGCCTCCAGAATCCTTTCCATGCCCGCGTTGGCTTCCACCACGGCCGCGCCGTCTTTTTCCCGGGATCTAAGCATGTCCGCAAAGGAGAACATGATGCGTAGGCACAGCGCGACCATGCCCGTCAGCAGGACGATGACCAACCCACAGGTCATGACCAGAAGCCTGTCGGCATTGGCCTTATGGTTGTCGATGGCCAAGGCGATCCGGGCCCTGATGTCGCGCTGAAGAATGTCGGCCGTCGTCTCCGCCTGATCGAACAAGGCCTCGGCCTGTTCGTGGATGGGCGCCATGTCGGTGTCCGCCTCCTCCGCTTCCGCCCCATCCAGGGCATGCAGGAGGTTGCGGACCATGAAATGCCCGTGATCCGAAATTTCCCGTACCACGGGGACGAGCTTCGAGGCTTCGCTCAAAAGTTCCGGGGGCATGGGCCGGGCCAGATGTATTCCCTGATCCGCGACCTGTCCGTCCGGATCGTCCCCGCCGAGCCGGCCGCCTTGGTGCATCACGACCAAGGCTCCCCGCGAGCGCATGAGCGCCCGGTCGATCGCGGATTCAAGCGTGAAAAGACCAGGCAGGTCCGAGACGTGAGGCAGACGGTCAAAACCCAGACGGGCCGCGCTCATTTCGACGCGAAAAGTCTGGACCAGATCCAGATGGGCCTGTTCGGCCTTCATCAGCAACTGATGTTCCCAAATGACCCGGTAGCGATAGGCTTCCTTGATCCCCAGCAAGATGATCCCGAGCAACATGAGCGCCAGCAGCCCCAGAACCCGCCGCTGATTCGGATGCCCGAAATTCCTGAAGGAAAGGTTCTTCATACCGCCCTGCCCAGAAAAAAAATGTCCACCCGCCGCGCTTTGGCGGCAAGGCAGGCTTTGGCGCAGGCGGTCAGGGTCGCGCCCGTGGTCATGACGTCATCGACGAGCAGAACATGCCGGCCGGACAGGTCCATGGACGCCTCGAACGCGCCCGCGACGTTGCGATGCCTCTCGGCCCGGCCCAGGCTCGACTGGGCCCTGGTATCCCGGATCTTGCACAGACCGCGAAGAAGGGGAGCGATGCCGATGACCTTGCCGAGCATGCGCGCCAGCTCGGCGCTCTGGTTGAAGCCCCGGTCAAGCACCCTTGCGGGCAGCATGGGCACGGGCACGACGCAGTCGGGACGGGGCAGACGGTGCCTGTCCCAGGCTTGACGGATCAGGTCGCGCAGCAGCAGCCCCAGGCCGTGATCGTGACTGAACTTGTATTGATGGATGAGATCGCGCAGGGCTCCGGAGTAGGGCCCATGAAAAGCCACTCCCGACCACGGCGGCTTGCCCAGACGGCAGGCGAGGCATGAATATGCGGATGCTGAGGAGTCCGCGTAGCAGATTCCGCAGTCGGGACAGTAGCCCCCGACACGCGGGGCAAGGAGCGCCCGGCAGGCTGGGCACAGAGGAAAGTCGCCTGCATGTTCGAGCACCGCCGCGCAAAATTGGCAGCGGCGACCGGCCACATGCAGCACGGCGGCCAGACCGCGCGCCAGTCCCGCCCCTACCATCCGCTGCACCCGGCCAGGTCGCGCACGGCGTTCTCGGCCGCGCGGTCCCGGGAAAAGTCGTCGGCGCCATCCAGACCGCGCAGAAAGAGGGCCTTTTCGATGCGATAATCAAAAATCTGCAAGAAATAACGCAAGGTCGGCATGATTCCCGTGAAAAGATTCTCGCCCCGAGTCCGCCCCGCTACCAGCACGACGTAGGCCAGACGCTCGGCGCCAGGCGCACGCAGACCGCTTTGCCTGGCCATGTATCTGGACTGGGAACGGTCGATCCAGGCCTTGGCCTGACTTGGCAGGTGATAAAAATAGACCGGCGCGGTCAGGACCAGTCCGGAGGCGTGGTCAAGCCGCGAAAAAAGTTCCTCCGCCCCGTCCGCGCCAATCCTGCACTGGCCGTCCTCAGCGCAGCATCCACATCCGGTGCAGGGCTCCATCCGGTGATCGCGCAGAAAAACGGGCCGGGACGGACGGACCAGACTGCGTGCGAAAAGAGCGGCGGCATGATCGCTGTTCCCGCCCGCCCGGGGGCTCATGGACATGACAAGGGGTTCAGTCATGGGCGAGGCTTGCGAACGAACTCCGCCCGTACGAATTCGCCGACTTCGCTCAGGCTGAGGGTCCAATCGGTTTCCACATAAAGGGCGTTCTCAAGCTGGGGCACCACGCTCGGCTTGACCCAAAAAACCTGCCTGTCCGTCCGGCTGAAACGCAGCTGCCAACTGGCATCCACTCCCACGTGTCAGCACTTGTCCCGGAAATCGTGTTCGCCTTCGGGGATCATGGCCACTCCTAACGGGTGAATTCGGTAAAAAACGGATTGTTGAGTTTTTCCTGCCCGACCGTGGTTTCGGGCCCGTGACCGGGATACACCACGGTCTCCTCGGGCAGGGTGAAGATATTGGCGCGCACGGAGCGGATCAGTTCCCGCTCCGAGCTTCCGGGAAAATCGGTCCGTCCGACGGAGCGGTAAAAAAGCAGATCACCGACAAAAACCGCGCCCAGCTCCTCAAAATAAAAGGACAGACTGCCCGGGCTATGCCCCGGGGTGGCCAGCACCCGGCAGGTCGTGCCGAGCAGGGGCAATTCGCCCTCCTCCAGCGGCGTGAATGAAAAGGACGGAGTGCGCGGGAAGCCCATCATTCCGCCGCCGCCCAGCTCCGTTTCAAGGAGAAATCCGTCCTTGGCGCTGGCCATGACCGGGAGTCCCGTGGCCGCGACCAGGTCCGCGTTGCCCTGGATGTGATCAAAATGCAGGTGCGTGTTCAGAATCGCGGCCAGGCTCACTTTTTCGGAAGCGAGAAAAGACAGGATTTCCTGCGCCTCCCCTCCCGGGTCGATGACCACGGCCTCACGGTCCGAGTGCACGACGTAGCAGTTTGTATCCAGCGGGCCAAGCGGCATGACGGTAACTTTGAGCATCAATTCCTCCCTTAGAAACATTTGAACCCAAGATGTAGCCAGCTTCGGTCCAAAACACAATTCTGCTTTCTGGACAAGGATTCCGGCATGAGGCAATGGCTTCAAAAACAACCGGGGTCAATTATGAACACGGCCACTTCCATCGAGACAGGCACGCTGCGCAGACAGGACATCATAGAATACGAGCCCCTGCTCAAGACGGCCCTGAGGGCCATCATCCCCTTTTCCTCCTACAGCCTCATGTTTCCGGCCAAAACCCCAGAAGACATGGAAGCGGATCCGCTGCATCCCTTCGGGCGCGCGGCGCTGGAGAATGATCGCCTCTCGCTGCCTCTGACGCATTCGGACAGGCTGCTCGCGGTCTTTGAAGCCAGGGGCGTAAACCCCGAGGAAACGGCCCGGGCATTGCCATTTCTGCCGCACATGGCTTCCCTGTGCCTGGAGCAGATCAAGATTCGCAAATCGGCCATCACCGACCCCCTGACCGGCCTTTTCAACCGCCACTGCATGCATCAGGCCCTGATCCGGGAAATTTCCGGCATCGTCGGCGCCATCATGCCCGGCCCAGAAGCCATGGCCGACGACTCCCTGCAGGGACACAGCGCCTGTTTCGGTCTCATCATCCTGGACCTGGACCGCTTCCGCCAGATCAACGACAATTTCGGACACAATTTCGGAGACAGGATCCTGGTTCTGGCGGCGGAGCGTCTGCGGGCCGTCTGCCCCAAACAGACCCTGGTCTGCCGCCTGGACGGAGACTCCTTCGGCGTGCTCTGGCCGCAGGCCTCCCGCGCCAGGATGAGCGAACTGGCGTTGAGCCTCGGCGCCGAACTGGCCCGGGTCACGGCGCGCTTCACGCCCCTGCGCGAGGATGTCGGCGTTTCGGCCAGCATCGGATACGTCAACTATCCGCAGGATCTTCAGGGTGCGCAGTTCCAAAAAGCTCCCGAGGAGCAGGCCTGGCTGGTTCTGGAAAAGGCCGAAAAAGCCCTGAGCACCGCCAAGGCCGGCGGCCGCTCCCAGATCTATTCCTTCCGGCAGATCCTCACCCAGGGCGGCGTGGTCCTTGACGTGATGCCCATGAACCGCCTGATCATAAACCTCGGGCGGAGCATGGACGCCCACGAAGGGCAACGCTTCCTGATCTGGTCCCGCAGGTTCAACGGCAGCGAGACCATTGTCGGAACGCAGGGCGATGCGATTTTCGGCCACTACCCGCCCATGTACAAGGCCGAGGTCTCGCTGGTCGAGGTGCAGGACGAGATGTCCATCGCCGAAGTGCTGGTGCAGAGCGATCCGAACTGGACCGTGGAGAAAGGCGACAAGCTGACCCTGCTCGACGACCACGCCGGACGCATGGAGCAGCGCGAAGTCCAGCCCGGCGACCGCACCCCGCAAAAAGACCCTCTCACCGGCCTCTATCCCTACCGGGATTTTCTGCAGGCCTGGCAATCCGTCCGCGGCCAGGCAAAGAGTTTCTGCATGGTGCTCATGCGCCTCGAAACTCCCCATGCGGAACGCACGCCCATGGACAAGATGAAGGAAGAACAGTTCTTCCAGACCCTCGCCGGACGGGTCGAAACCCTGTTCGGTCCGGAAGCCCTTGGCGGACGGTTCAGCGTGAACTGCATCATCTATCATGTGCCGGGGCTGGACCAGGAAGAATGCCTACGCATCGTACGCGAACTGCTTGAAGACGAACGCTTCGCCGGACTGGAGAAATCCGTCGGCATCGCGGCCTTCCCCTTTCTGGACTACACACGCTCCGACATCCTGGAGAATGCGCGCAAAGCCCTGGACCACGCCGAATTCCTGCACGAGGAGAGAATCGCCTGCTTCGACTCGGTCTCGCTGAACATCAGCGCCGACCGCCTTTTCGCCCAGGGCGAAACCTACGACGCCATCGCCGAGTACAAGAAAGCCCTGACCGTCGACGAAGGCAACCTGCTGGCCCGAAACTCCCTTGGAGTCTGCTATGCAAGGCTGAACAAATACGCCACGGCCAGAACCATCTTTCAAGACCTCATCGCCCTCCATCCAGACCACATCATGCCGCTCTACAATTTCGGCTGCGCCTGTCTCAAGGATGGAGATCCCGTGGCCGCCCGGCAGGCCTTCGAGCAGGTGCTTACAATCCAGCCCGACCATGTCTACGCCATGATCCGGCTCGGCCTCATGGCGGAGGAGGAAGGGAACTTCGAGCGCGCCTGGAACCTCTACGAGCAGGTCCGGGCCATGTCCGACGGAGAGCACCTCGCCTCCACGCACAATCTGGCCTACCGCTACCTGGCCAGGCTGGCTTTCCGCCGCGACGACCGCGACACGGCCCGCGAATACCTGCACCAGGCCATCACCGCCAATCCCCAGGACGCCCACTCGTTCCATCTTCTGGCCACGATCTATCTGGAGCGCGGCGACGATCCGGAAATCGCCGAGTCCCTGGCCCGGCAGAGCGTGCACCTCAAAGCCGACGTCCCCGCCTTCTGGGAAGTGCTGATCACGGCCCTGGAACAGCAAGGCAAAACCGAAGAGGCGAACCAGACAAAAATTCGAGCCGCCGCTCAAACCTGTTGACAGAGCAGCCCTCTTTGCCTAAAGAGGCTCCTCACGCGCATTCCCCGGTAGCTCAGCTGGCAGAGCAGGTGGCTGTTAACCACCGTGTCGGCAGTTCAAATCTGTCCCGGGGAGCCAGATTTTTCAAGGCCCTTCACTCGAAGGGCCTTTTTTTATGCCGAATCGCAATAAAACGCCCTCCTATTTCGCCTCCCAAAAAAAGCACGCCTTCCCCTATGAAGCCTGGATCCCCGCCTTCGCGGGGATGACACGTCGCTAATGCCAGAGATCGCGCACAGCTTTCCACTCCCACGCATCAGCACAATACCGACAATATCACGCAGTGCCGTGGTGGGGCGGGTTGGTCCGGGCAGGTTGCCTCGACTGTCTGACCGAGCCAGGCATCGTTGGCGGAATCGTTGCTGGCCGCTCCGCCACCCTCATTCGCCCTGCACGCAACGATTCAGCCGTACGAGGCCCGCGAGGGAGTTTCGAGGCGGCCTGACCGGACCAACCCGCTCCGCCACTCAGGCCAGACGAAAAAACCGAGCATCTCCTCCACACAAAGCCTGGATCCCCGCCTTCGCGGGGATGACACCTCGGTAATGCCCAAGAGATCGCGCACAGCTTTCCACGCCCACGCATCAGCGCAATACCGAAAATATCACGCAGTGCCGTGGTGGGGCGGGTTGGTCCGGGCAGGTTGCCTCGACTGTCTGACCGAGCCAGGCATCGTTGGCGGAATCGTTGCTGGCCGCTCCGCCACCCTCGTTCGTCCTGCACGCAACGATTCAGCCGTACGAGGCCCGCGAGGGAGTTTCGAGGCGGCCTGACCGGACCAACCCGCTCCGCCACTCAGGCCAGACGAAAAAACCGAGCATCTCCTCCACACAAAGCCTGGATCCCCGCCTTCGCGGGGATGACACCTCGGTAATGCCCAAGAGATCGCGCACAGCTTTCCACGCCCACGCCTCAGCACAATACCGACAATATCACGCAGTGCCGTGGTGGGGCGGGTTGGTCCGGGCAGGTTGCCTCGACTGTCTGACCGAGCCAGGCATCGTTGGCGGAATCGTTGCTGGCCGCTCCGCCACCCTCGTTCGTCCTGCACGCAACGATTCAGCCGTACGAGGCCCGCGAGGGAGTTTCGAGGCGGCCTGACCGGACCAACCCGCTCCGCCACTCAGGCCAGACGAAAAAACCGAGCATCTCCTCCACACAAAGCCTGGATCCCCGCCTTCGCGGGGATGACACGTCGCCATACCGAAGGGATGACGCATGAACCTACCGGGAGCAGACGCATCGTTATGCCAAAAGGCTCTAACGTGGCATTGCCGAGGGGATGGCGCGGAGTAGTTCCGCAAAAACAACACAGCGCAATACCCAAAATAGACGCTTGCCTTCAAGCCACCCATCGGTTCATGATAGAGATCATGAAAGCCTCGCACACTCCAGCCCCCCGCCCCTCCTCCGGACACGCCGACCATGGCAGAATCGTCGAGGAAGGCCAGCCCTGCCTCGACTCCCTGCAGCTTGAACACCTGGAACGCGAATTCCGGACCTGGGCCAAAGATTCCAAACGCGCGGACGTGACCATATCCCGCAAGCGCATCCTGCTCATCTTTCTGCTCATCCGCCACACCGGAGCCAAACTGCACGAGGTCCTGGACCTTAACCCCCTGGCGGACATCGACCATGACCGCCTGATCGTGACTTTCGGCAAGTCCATTCCGGAGCAGGTCAGATCCGTGCCTCTGGCGCACCCCCTGGCCCTGGAAATCCGCGACATGTTTGCCGATGAAGCCTTTCGCAACACGGCCGGGCAAGCGCTCGGCGTTGACCCGGCCTTTGTTCGGCGCAAATTCTATGAACGGGCCCTGGCCTGCGGCTTTCCAAAAACCCTTGGCAGTCCGGAAATGATCCGCAAATCCAGAGGGGTGGAGCTGATGCAGTCCAACATGCCCCTGCCCGCCGTACAAATGTATCTCGGACACTCCACGCCCAACCTGACCTCCGCCTTCGTGTCCTTTTCCGAAGACGAGATCCGCGCCATCACCTCTTCCTTCCTGCAACGGGAAAGCCACCGCAAGACCAGCGCGCGCAATTCATTTTTCGGTAAAATCACGGGCATCCGTCCCGCCGACATCCAGGCCGAGGTGGAACTCACCACCCTTGACGGCCAGATCATCTCTTCGGTCATCACCCTGGACAGCCTGCACCGTCTGGGGCTCAAGACCGGACGGCTGGCCACGGTGGAGGTCAAGGCGCCCTGGGTGACCCTGTACAAGACCGAAAAAGAGCCCCTCTGCACCGCTGAAAATCGCATCCCCGGCGTCATCACCCGCATCAAGCGCGGCCGGGTCAACACCGAGTACGTGCTGCGCATCGGCCCGGACACGGAACTGTGCGTGATCACGACCACTGACAGCCTGCGCCGTCTTGAGTTGCAGGAAAGGGACTCTGTCTGGGCAGTTTTCGGCAGTTACGCCACCATTCTGCGGGTCGATTGACCCGGCCAAGGTCGCATCGTCTTAACCAGGAGACATTGATTCCATGAACGATGAACGGACGAGAGACCACTTTATCGAGATGAACGCCCGTGAATACGGCCCCATCTTCAATTACATCAATTGGATCACCGAGGAACGCGCCAGGCTGGCGAATCAGGAGCGGATTCAGCTCCTGCAAGCGCCGGGCGTCAGCGTGTCATGCCTTGGGACCAAGATCCATCACGGCGCGTTGTCGCCGGGATGCCTGCAGTGCTCGGGAATGGCATGGTCCTGCCTGTTCATCAGCGGGCGATGCAACGGGCGGTGCTTCTACTGCCCGACGCCCCAAAACATGGATGATCCGCCCATGTCCGGGAGCGTGCCGTTTCATCGCGCCCAGGACTACGCCGACTATGTCCGCTTTTTCGGATTTGGAGGAGCGAGCGTCAGTGGCGGCGAACCCTTTCTGGACTTCGACAAGAGTCTCGCCTTCGTGCAGAGCTTGCGCCGCACCTGCGACCCGGCGCTGCACATCTGGCTCTACACCAACGGCATGCTGGTCACGGAAGAGAAACTCGCCAGACTCGCGGCCGCCGGGCTGAACGAGATCCGTTTCGACATCGGAGCCACGGACTATGACCTCAAATTCGTGCGTCAGGCAGCAGGCATCGTGGCCACGGTCACGGTGGAAATTCCCGCCGTGCCGGAAGAAGCCGGACTCCTTGAAGCATTGCTGCCCGAACTGTCGGCGGTCGGAGTTTCGCATCTGAACCTGCACCAGCTGCGCCTCACTCCCCACAATGCCAGACATTTGCTAGAACATGATTATACGTACATTCATGGCCCCAAGGTCACGGTGCTGGAGTCGGAACTCTGCGCCCTCGGGCTCGTGGCCCATGCGGCCGCGCACAAGCTGGAACTGGCCGTGAATTACTGCTCTTTTGTCTACAAATACCGTTTTCAGGCTGCGGCAAGCCGCAGGCGATTTGGCGTGCGCCTGCTTGAAAACGGCGAATTGCTGACCGAGAACGGCTTCATTCGCACCCCTCAGACGGCCGTGGCTACAGCGGAGACCGGCTCGAACCCGCAGGCTCCGGAGGACGAAAGGCTGCTCCGAATGAACCGTGCAGGCAGCCCGAGCTACGCGGCCGCCTTTGTGCGCCCCCTGGCCAACCCGGAGTTCCAGCACCGGGAGATACCCATCTCCGTGGATTTTGCCGTATTTCTGGAACGCCATCCCGCAAGACCGACAGCGGACACCTTCGCCGAGCATCCCGGAGCGGATCCGGCCACGGCGGGCCTCCATCAGCCCAGTCTTGAGGAATCGTGCGAATGGATCACGCCGGGCCTTGGCGTGTACTTTTGAAAAAAACCGCTTTCCCTGATTTCTTTCCTGGAGGAGCCATGAACATTCTCTCATCCCGCAAAATTTTCATATACGCAGCGATGTCGGCCGTACTGACCCTGATCTTGGCCTGCTCGCACACTCCGTTCAACGAACGCTACCAGCCCGGAGCCGAGACGATTTTCCTGTGGCGGGACGAACCCATCCCCCTGGAACCGGAGTGGAGATATCTTGACGAGGCGAAGGTCTTCGTACGCGGCGAAATCCAGGATTCCATCCTGACCCCGGTGGATGAGGTCAGGTCCCTCATCTTTGTGCGTGAAGGGCAGGAGCCTCCCGCGATCCTGATCCTGTCCCGGGTGATCAAGACCAGCCAGGTCGACATTTTCCGTTACCTTGGCGGGAACAAGAAGGACATCGAGGGCTACCCCTACCGCGAAGCCGCCTATGGACTGAGTTCTGATTCGACCGATCCGGAATACGGACAGTATTTTGAAAAAATCCGCGCGGCAGGCCTCACTCCGGCGCCGGAGTACAGGGTTCGGGTTCTGGACAGGCTGCCCGTGGACACGACGCTGGTCCGCATCATGGAACTCACCCCCGGAAAAGCGCACCTCACCCTGCCCGCGTATGGCAAGCTGTATCCTCAGGAGCGCCGGGAATTGTTCCATCCCCGACCATTCTAGATACGAAACCTGTTGGAAATGAAGTGGAAAACTACATGGTTGACAGTCCGCCTCCCTTTCCATAAAAGCGCTTTCTGGCTCTTGTTCCCCGGTAGCTCAGCTGGCAGAGCAGGTGGCTGTTAACCACCGTGTCGGCAGTTCAAATCTGTCCCGGGGAGCCACGAATTTCCCGCCCATACGGCGACAAAACCCCTTGAATTCTCAAGGGGTTTTTTGTTGGCCGTGTCACATGTCCGCCAGGATCAGGCCCACTGCCTTCCAGACTTTCGTTCCCGATTCTTGCAACCGCCACCACATGGGCAAACACTGTCGTCCTCACAAACGCCTGCCTGCGTCGCCATAAAATCCCGCAAGGAGCGGCTAGCCAAAAAAAACGGCGCAAAGCCGAAGCCCGCGCCGTTAAGCGTGCCTTGTCCGTACCGCTATTTGCGTGCAGCCTGGGCTTTCCGCGCTTCCACATAGTGAGCGGCGGCCAGCGCAGCCACGCAGCCGTCGGCCGCGGCCAGGACGATCTGGTTGGCGTACTTCTGGCGCAGGTCGCCCACGGCGAAGATGCCGGGCAGGCTGGTTTCGCATTTCTCGTCGGTTACGACGTAACCGGCAGCGTTCATCTTGACGCCCGCAGGGACAAGGGCGTTGTTGGGCATAAAGCCCACAAAGATGAACACGCCGTCGGTGGCGATCTTGTGGGTCTCCTCGGTCTTCACGTTCTTAACGGTCACTCCGGTCACGCCCTGATCATCGGCAGCGATGTCGTCCAGCACGGAATCAAGCACCAGGGTGATGCGCGGCTCGGCGAACACCCGCTGCTGCAGGATACGACTGCCGCGAAATTCATCACGGCGATGCACCAGATAAACCTTGGCGCAAATCTTGGACAGGTAGAGGGCGTCTTCAAGGGCCGTGTCTCCCCCGCCAACCACGACAACGGTCTTGCCGCGGAAAAAGAACCCGTCGCAGGTAGCGCAATAGGACACACCCTTGCCGTACTGCTCCATCTCACCGGGCACGCCCAGCTTGCGGGCCGATCCGCCCGGAGCGAGAATGACCGAGTGCGCGTGCAGACGCGTGCCGTCGCTCAGGACCACCTCATGGTAATCCACCCCCGGCTCGACCCGGGCGACTTCGTTTTCCCGAATTTCCAGATCGTACCGCTTGGCGTGGTTCAGGAATTTCTCGCACAACTCGAAACCGCCGACCTCTTCGATGCCCGGATAGTTTTCCACATCCTTGGTCAGGGCGATCTGGCCGCCCGGCATGCCTTTTTCTATCAGAACCGTGTGCAGAGCCGCGCGCATGGCGTAGATTCCCGCGGAGAGCCCGGCCGGGCCACCGCCGACAATAACCAGATCATACATTTCGTTTTCCAAGACATTCTCCTTCAAGGTTGGCCCCAAGGTTGACCCCTGATCAGGCCTGTTCCTGTTTATCTTCCTGCTTGCCGAATTTTGCCATGCCCTCGGCCAGCTCTTTAAGCCGCTGGTCCGCAAGGGCGTAAATGCTGCCCTTGGGATAGGAGCCATCCTTTCTTCGTGTGCCGGCCTTTTTGCCGGTCAAAAGTCCGATGCCTTCCTCGATATTGGCCACGGACCAGATGTTGAAGCGATCCTGGCGCACGGCCTCGACCACTTCCGCCTTGAGCATGAGATCCGGGACATTGGCCTTTGGAATGATCACGCCTTGCGTCCCGGTCAGCCCCTTGGCCTTGCAACAGGCGAAAAACCCCTCGATCTTGTGATTGACGCCACCTATGGCCTGCACCTCGCCGTTCTGATTCACGGAACCGGTCACGGCGATGCCCTGCTTGATGGGCACCCCCGAAAGACTGGAGAGCAGCGCGTACATCTCGGTGGAGGAGGCGCTGTCGCCGTCCACACCGGAATAGCTCTGCTCGAAGGCAACGGAAGCGCTGACGGCCAGGGGTTTGTCCTGTGCGAACATCTTGCGCAGGTACCCGCCAAGGATGAGCACGCCCTTGTTGTGGGTGCTTCCCGAAAGATCGGCTTCCCGCTCTATGTTGATGATTCCGGCCTTGCCCATGGACGTGGCGGCGGTGATGCGGCTGGGTTTCCCGAACATCACGTCGCCCATGTTGTACACGGCCAGGCCGTTGATCTGTCCGACCTTGGCCCCGTCGGTATCGATCATGATCGAGCCGCGGTCAATCATGTCCTGGATCTTTTCCTCGATGAGGCTCGACCGATGAATGCGGGCCTCGATGGCCCGGACAACGTCGTCGCGAAGCACTGTCTCGCGGCCGTCCTGTCCGGCGAAATAATCGGCCTCCATGAGCAGATCGGTCAGCTTCGGGAAGGTCGCGGCCATCTTTTCCTGCCGTCCGCCCATGCGCACGGCCTCTTCCACCAGCGCGGCCACGGCGGAGCGGTCGAAGGCCCGCAGGCCATGCTCCCCGGACTGGGTGTGGATGAAGCGTGCAAAGCGGAGCACGGACTCGCCGGTCTTGTCCATGGTGGAGTCGAAATCCGCCCGAACCTTGAAAATCTTGGGTACATCGTCGTCATGATGCTGCAGCAGATGGTACAGATAAGTGTCGGCCAGAACAATGACCTTGATGTCCATCTCGATGGGCTCGGGCTTCATGGATGAGGTGGTGAACAGATAGAAAGGGTCGTAGGTCTGAATCTCCATCTTGCGGCTTTTGAGCGCCCGCTTGAGAGACTGCCACACGCCCGGTTCCATGATGGCATCAAGCAGGTTCAGAACCAGATATCCGCCGTTGGCGCGCACGAAGGAGCCGGCCTTGATGCGGGAAAAGTCCGTGCGCCAGACTCCGCTGCGATCCACGATGCGTTCGATGCTGCCGAAAAGATTGCGGTAGGTCGGATACTCCTCGATGATGACCGGCGGGCCCTGCTGCTCGCCGTTGTCGACCAGCACGTTGACCGAATACTGCTCGAAAGGGTCACCCACGGGCATGTGCGGCGGGCGTTCCTGGTTGAAGAAGATGGCGATGTTGTCGACCATGTCGTCGATCATGTGCCGGAAATAGGCATCAAGCTCGGCGCAGGCGAATTCGGCTTTGAGCGGCGCGATGAGGTCGCCTGCAAGGTTTGAGAACATGAGCTTGTCGGCCTGCCGGTTCTTCTCCTGGATTTCCTTCTGCAAAACGCGGATCTGCAGAAAAATGGAATCTATCTCGGTCTTGATCTCGACATGCTTGGCCTTGATGCGGTCGAATTCTTCCCTGGGAAAACGCCCCTTTTCAACCATCTGTTCAAGCTTCAGGATCGGGGTGGGCTCGCCGTCGACGATGGGCATGACCTCCGGCTGCTGCCCCTGCCGGCCCTGAAAGGTGACCAGCGCAAAGCCAGCCTCCTTGACCTGCTTTTCGAGGTTCATGAAGAAACTGGCGGTCTTTTTCTCGTAAACCTCGTTGATCTCGTTCTTGCGCGCCAGATATTCCGAACTCTCGAAGAGCTTGGGCACCTCTTTTTTGAGCTCCTCGACCAGCTGCTGCATGTTTTTCTTCAGTCTCGCCCCAAAGCCCGGGCCCAGACGCACCAGAATGGGCGCCTCGGGGTCCTTGAAGTTATTCAGATAGCAGAGATCGCCGGGGATTTCCCCGTCCTGCACGACCTTGGCGAGAACCTTCTTCACCGCATCCATGCGTCCGGTGCGCGGAGCTCCGGTGACCAGGATGTTGTAGCCTGGGCGCTTGATACCGATGCCGAACCTGAGCGCGTCCACGCCCCGATCCTGCCCCAAAATTTCATCCAGGGGTTCGAGCTCGTCCGTCGTGGCAAAAGGCAGGGTGGAGGTGTCGAGGGTCCACCGCAGCTCATCTGGCGTCAATCGTAAGGATTCATTCATTCCTACCTCGCTCGTGTTCTTCCGTACTCACCTGTACGGGCGTGCAGTCCTTGCATTTGGGCAAGACAACGCGCAGCACGCCACCCGAATAACTGGCGCGGACCTGATCCGTCTGCACTGGCGCGGGCAGGCGCACCGAGCTTGAAAATCCCTGATGGGAAATGCTCAGCCCCCGCCCGTCCCGGACCTCCTCGATCTTTTCTCCGGCCAGGGACAATTGATGGCCGGTGATCGAAACCTTGATGGATTGCGGATCAAGGCCTGGAACATGCGCCGAGACGATGACGGCATCCTTTTCGTTGAGCACGCGCACATCCGGCTCGTGACGCAGCAGCCGCAGGTCCATGGGACTGCAGAAATCGCGCACAAAGGAATCGAAAAGCTCCTCCATGTCCTGTTTGAGCTTGCCGAGTTCGGTGCGGTGCCACAAATGCAGATCGGACATATTTCCCTCCGCAAAAAAGTGGGCCAATCAAATGCCGGAAAACAAGGTAGTGTACGAAATGTTTCCGGCGTCGCCAATGCAATGAATATCACCCCGGGCGGCGGTGTGGTCAAGTCCGGCTTCGAGATCGGCGCGCAAGGACGGCAATCCGCCAAGACGCTGGGCATGATCGAAATCGACGATCAGCAGACGGACACGGGGATGGATGACGGGATTCCCGGCGAAACGATACCGTTTCAAGTGCGGCGTTTCAAGTGCTCGGGAACGTTCAAGGAAATCATGAAACCAGGAGTCCATGACCGGTTTGTCAGCGAGGAGGCGACCGAACTCGTGCATGCGCCAGACGATTCCGCCTCGCCCCGCAAGACGCAGATCACCGTCCTGGTAACGGCGAAGCAGAAAAAAAACGCCCGTGCCCCTGGGAGAGAGAACGACCAGGTCGGCCCGTCCCGAAGGCAAGGCGGCGTCCACGGCCAGGACGCAGGAATGTCTCAGAAAGAGCCGGTCGAGGATGGCCGCCCGCCGATCTTCATGCCGGCAGACCCGGCGCCGCACGCGGTCATGGAACCGGGCGAGATCGGCCAGGCACTCGACCTGCCTTTGACGAGGCACGGCGTCGGTATCGCCAAGCACGGCCCTCGTCCCGGGATGCGACAGAAGCAGATGCTCCGGCGCAATGCGACACTGCAACGCCGGGCCGTGAAGGCATACTTCCGCAAAGACGTTGCCGCGCAGACGCACGGTGATCCCGGTTTCATCCACACGCGGAACCGTCTCGGCATCCCCGACGATCCGCGCCCACCAGCTCCGGGGATCCCGGCGCAGTTCGTTGCAGCGGCGGCACAGTTCCCGCCATTGCGCTTCGAGGGCTTTTTCTTGAGACTCCGAATGCGCCGTGTTCCCGTCCCTTTCTTCCTGACTCGTGTTCATGCGGTCTCGGACATCCGGCCCGGGCAGTCCAAAAAACACTCCACGGCGGAAGACGGTATGTCGACACGTACCAAGGCCCCGATCTCAAGACCTGCCCCCCAAAATTCCTTCAATGCCATCTGCACATGCAGCGGCCTGCCCAAATCAACGCTCAGGCTGACCATTTCGCCTTCAAGCCGGATCCGGGTCAATATCCCACGGTTCGGCCCTGGCTCCCTGGCCACTCCCAGACGCACCGCGCCCGGCTCAATGACCACCCGACCCCGGCCCGGTCCGCACCGTGGAACCGGCACGCGAAAGCCCGCGGCGATTCGGCACCAGGTCTGGCCGTTTTCATCCGCGAACTGTCCGGCGTAGGAGTTGCTCAGGGGACGGGCGGCAAGGCGGCCGTCCTCCAGATAAATGACCTCGGGGCACAGAGCCGCGGCCTGGGATCGATTGTGAGTGCAGAGCACGATGGTGGTGTCGCCCCGGTCGCGCAGATCGGCCACGATCTGCTCGATGATGACCCGGTTCTGCGTGTCGACGCTGGCTGTAGGCTCGTCCAGAAGCAGAACCTTGGGACGACTGGCCAGGGCGCGGGCAATGGCCACGCGCTGCGTTTCTCCCCCGGACAGGCGCGGAGCATGGCTGTCGGCCAGATGGGCAAGGCCCACAAGGTCCAGGGCCTCGTGGACCAGATGTTCGCGTCGGCCCTTCTCCACCCCCCGGATGGCGAGCCCGTAGCCCACATTTTCGCGTACGCTTCGGCTGAACATGACCGGATGCTGCTCGACCAGGCCGACATTGCGGCGCAGGGAGCGAAGCGCGGTTTCTTTCCACACCACGGGCTTGCCCTCGAAGCGGATCTGCCCCTGATGCGGAGCATTCAAGAAGGAAAGGATGCCGAGCAGGGTCGACTTTCCGGCACCGTTGGGCCCTTGCAGGGAATAGGCCTCGCCCTCCTTGATACACAGCCCCGGCAGATCGAGCACTACCCGGCCGTCGTAGACAACGCGCACATCGTGCAGTTCGAAAAGACTCATCGCTGCGTCCTCCCCTGTGCGTAGCCCATCAGTACGTTGACGGCCAGGCTGATGGCCAGCAGCACAATGCCCAGCCCCAGGGCGAGGACGAATTCGCCCTTGTCGTATTCCAGGGCCATGGCCGTGGTCATGGTCCGGGTGAAACCCTTGGCGTTGCCGCCGAGCATCATGGAGATGCCTATCTCCGAAATGACCCGGCCAAAGGCGGCCACAATGGCGGCCATGATGCTGAAACGCGCCTCGCGCAGGATCACCAGCGCGACCTGCCATGGTGAAGCGCCCAGCGTCAGGGCCGTACGACGATAGCGGTCATCGATGCGGCCCACGGCGGCAATGGTGAAGGCAATGACAATGGGAGTAATGAGGATGATCTGACCGAAGATCATGGCCTTTTGCGTGTACAGCCAGCCAAGGGAGCCCAGAACACCGCGCCGCGAAAGCAGGGAATAGACCAAAAGGCCGATGACCACGGTGGGCAGGGCCAGCATGGTGTTGAAAAAGGTGATGACGGCCTGTTTGGCGCGAAAACGCCCGACCCCGATCAGAAATCCCGCAGGGACTCCAAGAATGCACGCGGCCGCCGTGGACCAGAAACTCACGTTCAGGGACACGCCGACGATATGAAGGAGTTCGGCATCGAACTCGAGCAGCAGCCTGAGCGCGGCCCAAAGACTGTCCAGAAAAAACATGCAGCCCCCGAATCAAGAAGGCGTTGAAAAAAAAAGGCCCGCTGTCGGAGCGGGCCGTCTCAAACCTCACGTTGAGCACCCCCGAGACTCAAAAAAACGGCTCGGGGTCGACTCTTCACATCCGCTCGAAGCTACTTTGCGTCCGGAAAGAAGAGCTGCTTGTCAAGGAGTTTGTAATCACCAATGACCTTCTGGCCGCGTTCGGACACCAGCCACTTGGCGAAGGTGTCGGCCAGGTCGAAACGGACATGGGGGTGTTTTTCCGGATTGACCGGGATAACGCCGTACGGATTGAAGAGGGTCTTGTCGCCTTCACTTATGGGCACAAGCTGCAAGCCCTCGGGGCGGCCATATTTATACTGAACGTAGGTGCCGCGATCCGTGATGGTATAGCCTTGCTTCTCCTCGGCGAAGGTAAGCGTCTTGCCCATGCCCTGACCTATGGACATGTAGTTCTTCATCCCTTCCGGATGGACGGTCTTGAAGGTCACTTCCTTGGTCTTGGACTTGAAAACGGTATCCTCTTCCTTCAAGGCCAAGCCGCTGGATTTCCAAAGATCCTGTTCCTTGGCGTGGGTGCCGCTGTCATCGCCACGGGAAACGAACACTGCTTCCGACATGGCAATCTTCTTCATGGCCAAAGTCGCGTCGCCACTCTTGGCCCCAGCCGGGTCCGCCTCGGGGCCGATGATCAAAAAGTCGTTGTACATGACATAGTAACGCTTGGTCCCGAAGCCATCGGCCACGAATTTTTCCTCGCGGGCCGGATCATGCACGAAAATCACGTCCACATTTCCGTCCACGCCATCCCGTATGGCCGCGCCCGTCCCCTTGGCCAGGACCTTGACCTCGATTCCCGTGTCCTTCTTGAACTCCGGAAGCAGGATATCAAGCAGGCCGGAAGACTGCGTGCTGGTCGTGGTGGACATGCTCAGCACCTTGTCTTGGGCAAGCCCCACGCACGGCAAGACCATTAAAACAAACAACACCAGGAATTTCTTCATACTTCCTCCTATTAAGTGAAAAGCGACATATCGGAACTCCCATATGTCAAACATGACACCAGGACAAGAAGGAAGGACCTACTTATTCTTCAATCGAGACTGGTTTTGACGGAAGGCCGAGCCGCGCTCCCGCCTCCGTCATTTTTTTTCGGACGCACATACGGCAGGGTGAAATCCGAAGAGGCCAGAGCCACCCCGTCGCCCGTGCGCAGCACTCTTGCGTTGACGTAAATTTGGCGTTCGATGACCGTATAGGTTCCGACCAGCACTGAATAGGCGGGCACATCGGTGTTGATCCGCGACAAGTCCCGGGAGAGCGCGAGCACTCCGCCTTCGGGCAGCACCCGCAACTCGTCGGAACGCAGCTGGACTTCCGTCACGGAATATCCGAGCTGGCTCAACCGGGACGAAACCTGCTCCGAGAGAAGCCGCCCAAGATCATTGGTGTTTTCCACATTGGTGGAATCGACAAAGGACGCCGCAAGCATCGGATACCCCGCGACCCCGCTCCCGGAAAGCTGCCGGTGAAGGTGATCGCCCGCCTTGTAGGACAAGGGGATGAGCGGCGGCGTCCTGGTACGCGAACCCACCTCGTAAAAGGGGGGCAGTTGCACGCAGCCGCCGATGAAAACGCAAAAAAGCAGGACATAGAGCTTGGACATTGCCGATCCTCCGGAGAAAAATGCCGACTGCCGAATGCAAAGCATGCCGCGTGCCAACATTTCCTCAAACGGCCTTAAGTTTTCCAGACTGCGGCCGATAATCTGATCATGGAAAGAACCAAAATCAAGGACCACGCCATGCGCATCGCAGCCCTGCTCACACTGATAACACTTGGCCTCGTGACCGGCTGCTCTTCGGTCAGCGTCAATTCCGACCAATCCTCCCAGCTGGTCACGGCTCAGGCGCCCATTTCAAGCGGCTACCTGCTCAGCACCCAGCCCAAGATGCAGGCCATGGCCCATTGGGACCTGCTGGCCGACAAGGTAGCGCGAAACTGCGGCAAAGCTCTTGATCACTTCTTTCCCGAGCAAGATGTACGCGTGTATGTCGCGCCTCTTGGCACGACGCCCTTCGCCAAGGCCTACAGGGAAGCGCTGCTGACCCACCTCATTGACTACGGCGTCCCGGTGGCTTTTGCCCCGGAAGGAGCCGCCGTGCTAGAGGCCAATCTGGGCCTCGTCACGCACCGACGAGTCCTCGATAAAACGTCCAAGGGCTTGCGGCGTGCTCCGGAGCCGGGCTTCAGACAGGCCAAAAACAGTGCCGGGCACTACGTGCCCGTACCGGAAATCGGGGAGGAAAGCGGTTATTTTGACGCACCTACTCCGGACTCGGAAGTCCAGATCAATTCGGCCCTGGTCCATCAGGGCGCCTATCTGTACCGCGACTCGAGCATTTTCTACGTCAGCAGCCCCGACTGGGCCCACTACCAGCCGCAGACGCCGCAGGGCGGCGTGGAACTCAAACGTTACTCACTGGTGAACTGATGATCCGCCCGGCAATCTTCCTGGCCCTTCTCCTGTGCGTCTTCCCCATTTCAGGACATGCGCAGTGCGGAGCGTCGCGCATCGACATGCTCTGCGACTCCCTGGCCGCGGAGCTGGTCTCCAACCTGCAGGTCAGGCTGGACCGCTCCGGGCTGATCATGACCGCCCCCTTCGCCGACCTGCATGACGTCAAGAGTACTTCCCCCTTGGGCCGGATTCTGGCCGAAGAACTGGGCAACGCGCTCACCCTCCACGGATACCGTTTGGCGGACACCCGCGTGTTCATGCCTTCGCCCTATTCGCTGAAGGAACAGGGCGAGACGGCCCTTTCCGCGGAACCCGATCAGGCCGGAGCCACGGCCGGACTGCACACCATGCTGACCGGCACCTATGCCATGGCCGATGGAGGCTTGCGCATCTCCGCACGCCTGGTCCAGCCCACGGATCACGCCGTTCTCGCCACCGCCAGTTGCCGCTTGCGTTTGTCGGAGGAAATCCGAAGCCTGCTTGCGGCAGTCGAGCCCACGCCCGCCGCTTTGACCCTGCCCGCCGTGCTCCTGGACCTCAAGGTTAAGGCCGACGCCAAGCGCGTACAACATGCCCTGGCCGCCCAGGGGCTCTACAAAGGCAAAGTCGACGGCATCTGGGGCAAAAGATCCAAGGCCGCCCTGACACGCTTCCGCGCCTCCCTGGCCATGCCGGCCACTGCCGAATGGGATTCGGCCACCCAGGCCGCCCTGCTGCCCGCTTCCTGACCCCGCGCCAGCCCCTCCACCAGGCCCTGTCGAAAAAATAATCGTCAGCATTTTCCTTGACGAACAGACTTTTCGCGCCTAGCTAGCTTTCGTTTCAAAACGAAGTTCGTAAAATTTACCATATTTCCGAATATAGAGGTACGCCATGCGTGAAATCACATTGTTTTTGCATTCCCAGAAAATCCAGCGCCCGAAACCGATCATCTCCACCGCGATCATGAGCCTGGCCGGCGGCCTGCGCTCGGCGCTCGGCGTCCTGAACGGGCTGCGCAGATCGGCGCTCGGAAAATAAGCCCACCCACGCCTGAAGTCGCAAAAAAACGGCCGGATTGCATCGCAGTCCGGCCGTTTTGGCGTTAAAAGCCCTCCCCCCTATTGCCCGAAGCAGGAGGCCTGGGAGTATTCCACTCGATCCTTGTATTCCGCCTGTTTCCCGCGATTCCACATCTTGACCGGACGGTAGTAGCCCACCACGCGGGTATACACTTCCGTTTCCTGGCCGCAGTGCGGGCAGGTGATCTGCTCGCCTGTCAGATAGCCGTGATCCTTGCAGATCGAAAAGGTCGGCGTGATGGACACGTAGGGAATCTTGGTCTCGGTCAGGGCGCGCACCAAAAAACTCTTCAGGGCCTGCGTGTCCGGCACGGATTCACCGAGGAAGCTATGGAAAACGGTGCCGCCGGTGTACATGGGCTGCAGCCGGTTCTGGTGCTCCAGGGCGGAAAAGATATCCGTGGTGTGCCCAACGGGAAGCAGGGTCGAGTTGGTATAGTAGGGCACCCCGTTTCCGGAGGCCTGGATGTCCGCATAAAGCTTCTTGTCGATCTTGGCCAAACGGTAGCTGGTCCCTTCCGCCGGAGTGGCTTCAAGGTTGTAGAGGCTGCCCGTCTCCTCCTGAAAGCGCACCGTGATCTCGCGCAGATGTTCAAGGGTCCGGACCATGAGTCGCGTCCCGGCCTCGGTATCGATGCCCTTGCCGAGCAGATTCAGGCAGGCTTCGTGCCCACCCAGAATGCCGATGGTGCTGAAATGGCTGCGGAAGCCGTTTTTGAGATAGCGGCTGGAAAAGGGGAACATGCCCTTGTCCATGTTGTCGGTGACCATCTTGCGCTTGAACTCAAGGGAATCCTTGGCCAGGGAGGCATATTCGCCCACCAGGTCCAGAAAGTCTTCCTCGCCCTGGGCCAGATAGGCCAGCTTGGGCAGATTGAGCGTTACGACACCGATGGATCCCGTCAGATCCCCCGCGCCAAAAAGGCCGCCGGTGCGCTTGCGCAGCTCGCGCAGGTCCATCTGCAGACGGCAGCACATGGAACGGACGTCCTCGGGCTTCAGGTCGGAGTTGATGAAGTTCTGAAAATACGGGACGCCGTACTTGGCCGTGAGCTTCAGCAACAGCTCGCCAACCTCCGTCTCCCAGGGAAAGTCCGGGGTGATGTTGTAGGTTGGGATGGGGAAGGAAAAAATCCGCCCGTGATAATCGCCGACCAACATGACTTCAAGGAAGGCCCGATTGATCATCTCCATCTCGGCCGCGTATTCGCCGTAGGTGCTGTCCTGAAGCTTGCCCCCGATGATGACGGCCTCCGAGGCGATGTGCGTGGGCGGGGCCAGGTCGAAGGTCAGGTTGGTGAACGGGCTCTGCCCGCCCCAGCGCGAGGTCGTATTCAGGTTGAACACGAACTTCTGCATGGCCTGCTTGACCTCTTCGTAGGTCAGATTGTCATGGCGGACGAGCGGGGCCAGATAGGTGTCCACGTTGTTGAAGGCCTGCGCACCGGCCCATTCGTTCTGCAGCGTGCCCAGAAAATTGACCATCTGTCCAAGGGCCGCGTCAAAATGCTTGGGCGGGCCGGACGAGCAGCGCCCTTCGAGATTGAACCCCTCAAGCAAGAGGTCGCGCAGGGACCAACCGGCGCAATACCCGGCCAGGCCAAAAGAAAGATCATGGATGTGAAAATAGCCGTGCTCATGGGCCTGCCGGACTTCCTCGGGATATTTCTCAAGGGAATAGCGGGCCTGAACGGAGCCGGACAGATGCAGCATCAGGCCCTGAAAGGAATGAGCCATGTTGGCGTTCTCGCTGACACGCCAGTCAGACTTGTCCAGATAGCTGTCGATGGTCTCGGTCACGTCCAGGAAGGTTTCGGTCTGGCTGCGGATCGTGCGACGCTTTTCGCGGTACACGATGTAGCGCCTTGCGACCTGATAAAGCCTGGACTCCATGAGCACCTGCTCGACGGTGTCCTGAACCAGCTCCTGCTCGGGCATGACCTCGGCTTCGAGTTTGGACTCGACCTTTCCGGCCAGACGCTTGGCCAGGATGGGATCCTTGATGCCGCTGGCGTTGAGGGATTTCAAAATTGCCAGGGCTATCCGGTCCACGGACCAGGATTCAACACGGCCATCACGTTTCACAATCTGCTGAGGCATGAATACTCCAATAAAGTTCGGTCGAATTGAGAATCAGGAAAAATCATCATCGCTTCGAGGCGGCACAAATTCCTGAAAATGCAAGGACAGGCCTTGCGGCATCTGGGCCCGGGTCGTCTCCAGATCTTCGGGGGTCAGGCTCGGGACCTTGGTACAGCGAAAATAGACGCGTCCGGGATACGCGCGGGCCAGGCCAAAAACCTCTTCCAGCGCGTCGCGGGCCGTATCGGTCGCCAGAGCCTGCCCGGTCAGCTCCGGATACATCGACCAGGGTCCCTTGACGTCAACGGCCACGGCCTGGACAAGCCCCGCTGCCAGCACGCGCTCCAGGACATCCGGCGCGGAGCCGTTGGAATCAAGCTTTACCGGCAGGCCGGTCGAGGAAAGATCCTCAAGCAGCCCGTCCAGATCCGCCAGGCAGGTCGGCTCTCCACCGGACAGGGTGATCCCGTCCAGCCAGCGCTTGCGGCGGCGCAGGTCAGACAGGACAATGTCCCGGTCGAGACTCGGCAACAAGGCCCATTTCCAGGCCAGGGATGCGTTGTGGCAGGTCGGGCAGCGCAAATTGCAGCCGCCGGCAAAAAGCACGCACGTGATTTTGCCCGGCCAGTCGCAAAGACTCACCGGCACCATGCCGCGCACGCGTTCCCATGAAGGAATCGTGTCAGTCATGTTCGCTCGAAGTTGTGATGACGTTTTTCTGAACAACTCAACGCCCTGCATCCGCGTGCAGAGGGTTAAGAGAATTGCTTCAGGCAGGTTTTCTGGCTTGCCCCCGCACGCGGCGTCTCCCTTTGCGGGATCAGCCTTTAACGCGCGAAATCGGGATTACAGTGGCGGGACCGCCCCGGACTCGCACCGGGTTCCCTTGCTCCTGAAGTAGTTTCGCAGAACAGGTCGAGTATTAGGACATCGAGACATCGGGATCAACCAAAACCTTTTCCACAGGGGCGTCTTTACCGTGTGGAAGAAGAATTCAGGTCAATGAATGCGAGCGGTTATGGCGTAAAAAATTCAGCCCTGCCACGGGAAGAGCCAGCGAAAAAAATACGGCCAGTACAAGGAAGGTCGTTGACAGACCGAAGCTGTCGGCAAGCAAACCTACCAGCGGGCCGGTGGCCACGAACCCCGTTCGAAAGGCCAGGCTGTGCAACGACAGAATGCTGGCCCTGTTCGCCCGGCTGCTCAAGGCCTGCAACCGCGAGCGCATGAGCGGCCCTTGCAGCCCTCGCATGGCCGTAAGCAGATAATAGAACAAAAAACCTCCCACGGCCGTGACGGTTCCAAGTCCAAGATACGCCACGACGATCAGCACGAAAAAGAGCGTCTGCATGCCGCCCGCGCCCAGCTTGCCCTCGACCCGATGGCTGTTTGCGGCAGCCAGGGCCACAACCAGATTGGCCCCGGCCCAGGCCGGACCGAACCATGTCACGGGAACCAGGCATTCCTGCATATAGGGCTGAATGAGCCAAACCATGTAGAAGGAAGCCAGCCCCAGAAGCATGCCGTTCATGATGGTCGCCCGGATGGCCGAGCTTTCCCGAAAGGCGAATCTGCAAACGCCCAAAGCTTCGGCCAGATGCGATACCACCGGCCCGCCGCTTTCCGCCTTGGGCTCTTTCAAGGTCAGGCACAAACCCAGGGCCAGGGTCCAGATCCCGATCTGGGCGACGAAGGGCAACAGCGGCCAGTGCGCGTACATGAGTCCGGCAAAGAGCGCGCCCGCGGCCTCTCCCCCTTGGGCCCATCCGACCATGCGCCCGTCGCAGCGGGTGTAGAGGTCCACCCGGTCCTTGGCGCGCAAGGTCTCGAAAAGCAGCGCCGTATCCGATCCGCTGATGAAGGCGTAGGAGACGCCCAGCAGCAACTCGGCGACAAGCACTCCCCAGAAGGTCGCCGCGACCAGATACCAGCCCCACCCGACAATGCCGAAAACGCAGGCCGTGATAAGCGCCCACCGATAGCCCAGGCGGTCGCTGACGTATCCGGACGGATATTCCATGATCACGCTGGCCAGCGAGAAAAACACCTGAAGAGTCAGGATCTCGGTCAGGGTCAGACCGATCTCGTCCTTCCAGAACAGGGTGATGATGGCCATGGGGAAAAGGGTCATCTTCAGCGCCGCGAAGACGTTGAGGGTCAGCAGCGTGCGCCGCAGTCCATCCTCGCTGTCCTGCCCATGGCCGTTCCCCGTCCTGCCACGCAAGAGCACGAGCCGCTACTCCCTGATCAGAGGGCCAAAGAAACGACCCGCCGTACGAGGCTTGCCCACCAGCTGAGGCAAGGCATGGTTGAGTGCGTGAATGATCGGAAGGCTGAGTCCAAAGCTCACGAGCGTCACCAGGACACTCACTAGAAATACGCTCCAGCCATCCGGAGGAAGATTGGCAACGCTCCACGCGGCAACGGGAGGATTGACAAAATGATAGAACACCCCGTTCAAACCGAGCAATATGATGGCATTGCGCCCAAAAAAAGTGAGCAGGGAGACGTTGTGCAGCACACGCCCCAACGCCATGATCATGGCGGTTCCGGCCAAGGCGGTGAAAGGAAACCACAGGAAATGCCCATGCCCCGAAAGCAGGATGATCACGGCCTGCAGGTACCTGAACGGGCCTTGGTTGAGGTCATAGGTGAAATGAACCGCAGCCAGCGCCACCACGAAAATCGCCGCTGCCGCACCCACCGAAACGCGACCCGGAAGTCCACTCCTGCCAAGCAGCACACCCACGAGATAGAACGCATACACCACGGGGACTTCATGCATGAGCCAGAAGCTCAAGTTCTGGCCGAAAAAGAAATACTGCTCATTGAGGGCGAAACCGCCGACATAACAGACAAGGGCAACCGCCATGATCCGCGAGGGAGAATCCAGATACGGCTGTAAAAGGCGATGCAGGCACTCCACGCTGACCAGACAAGCCACGAACCACAGTGGGATGTTGAAGAGGGGGAAGCCCAGGGCCGTGGACACGGCGGCCTTGAAGTAACCAAGCACGCCGGAGAGATCGAGCATGGGGAACCAGCCCGAGAACACCAGCGACAAGGCCGCCAGCGTGATGCTGAAAAAAAGGTAAGGCGCGATCCTCCCGGCCAAGGTCGTTTGCACGAATTTCCGAATGGGCGGAACACTTGGCCGCGCGCCCTTAACCCACCCTGAAAGGACAAAAAAGAGAATCATGTGGAACGAATAGATCCACTTGTAATGCACGGCGGCGGCAGGATTCTTCAGATACATGATCTGTTCGACGAAGTGTCCGTAATAGACAAGCAAGAGTCCAAGCGCCCTGGCAACATCGATGGCGACCTGGCGCCCGTTTTCCGCATCCTTCATGACAACTCCTTGAGGCTGCCGCCTCATGTCCGGTCCATCAAATTTCGACAGCACACAGGTAATGAACACAGATGCCAAGCATTTGTCATCCCCCAAAAAAAAAGGCCCCGAAGGGCCTTTTTCTTGTGACAACCATCTCTACTTATTGAGCTTCACTTCCTGCGGGAAGATCGGCAGATAGCGGTAGGAGATACTCATGACCAGGAATCCGTAGGCGACGATCATGAGCGAGGTGGACCATTCTGCCCAGTTGGGTACGTACGTGGTCCAACGGTCGAAAGGCATGACCGGGATGGCCAGGGCCTGAACCGTGAAGACGAAACGGTTGATGGTGACGCCGATGGCGGCCATGACGACAGCGCTGTACATGAGCCACGGACGATTGCGCACTGCAGGAGTGACCAGCAACGCGGCCGGAATCACGCCGAACCAGAAGAGTTCGAGCCACAGCAAGATCTTGCCGTACCCGTGCTCGCTGCTGAACATCTCGTCAAAGGTCAGACCCATGCCGGGCAGGATGCCCTTGGCCCAAGCGTAGGTGTCGATGATCTTGAAGAAGATGTAGACGCACAGAAGCAGACCGGAGATCTTGCCGAGGAGCTTCTTGGTGTCATAGCTGACAAGCTTGCGCCCGGTGATGCCTTCCATCATCGCGGCACACAGCATGGTGAAGCCGGGTCCGGCGGCGATGGCCGAAGAGATGAACAGGAAGAAGGTCCAGGGCCAGATGAAGAAGCCTTCACGGAACACGAACGGACGGCCGAAGAGCACGCCGTACATGCCGCCCAGGGAACCCTGGTGGAAGAAGGACAGGAAAGTGCCGATGCCGGCGAAAAGCGGCATGTAGACATGGAAGTTGTGAGCAAGATGATGACAGAACCTGTTCTGGTTGATCTTGCGGTTTTCCAGGACGATCGGCACATATTCGATGATCAGCACCGTGCAGTAGCAGGTGATGCAGAAGATGACTTCCGTCAGCATGGAGTGAACGTTGGGATGCCAGTAGCCAAACCAGGCCCTGAGCGGCTGGCCGATGTCGAGCACCAGAATCAGCATGGCGCCGGAGTAGCAAAGGAATCCGACGATGACAGCCAGGTTGATGACGTTCTTGAGTTCGTCGATACGGACGATATACCGCAGAAATCCGGAGAAAAAGGCTCCGGCGCCCAGGGCGATGACCGCCAAGTCAAAGGTGATCCACAGGCCGAACCCGAAATAGTTGTCCAGGCCCGTCACGCCGATACCGGTTCCCAGGACCTTGAACGCGCCGTACCCTCCCCACGCGAGGAAGATGCTGATCACGCCCAACCAGGCCAGGAACTTCCCAACAGAACAACGCTCCACCCCTTCGGGCCAGTACGCTCTATCAGACATGTTCGCCCCCCTTGGCATTCTTCAGGTAATTGTCCCCGAGCTTCCTCACCCACTCACGCTTGGAATAATAATAGACCTGCGGATCGGTGCCGAGTTTCTCCAGCAGGCGGAAAGCGTACTTGCTTGCGGCCAGCTTGCTGACTTCATGCTCGGGATTCTTCAGATTCCCGAATTTGATCGCACCCGTCGGGCAAATCTCGGCACAGGCGGGGATGTATGCGTCCTCGGCCAATTCCGTCGGATCCTCGCCGTTCATGCGAGCCTGCTCCTTGGCAGCCATGAATCGATGGTGACAGAACGTGCACTTCTCGACAACGCCGCGCGGACGGGCCGAAGCATAAGGAGTCAGGACCTTTTCCATGCCTTCGGGCCAGATTGGATCGAACCAGTTGAAATAACGTGCATGGTAAGGACAGGCCGCCATGCAGTACCGGCAACCGATACAGCGGGGATAGACCTGGCTGACGATGCCGCCTTCCTCGTCCTTGAGGGTGGCCACTACCGGGCAGACCGTGGAGCAGGACGGATGACCGCACTGCATGCATGGCCGAGGCAGATAGGCGACCTCATGGTCGGGGAAAGGCTTCTCGTTGGACAGTTCGTATATGTTCATCCAGTCGTTGGTGCGCAGTTTGTTGGCTGCGTCGGCCTCGGGGGGAAGGTTGTTTTCCGCCCGGCAGGCCACGGTGCAGGCACCGCACCCGGTACACTTGTCAAGGTCGACAAGCATGCCCCATTTTACTTTGAATTCTTTTGCTTGCATTGTGAATATCCTCTTATTTTCTCCAGGTGCCCAAAGGAAGTGCTACGCCTTGCTGACAGTGACACGCACCGTTGCGAACCGGGACAGCCCGGACTCTGCTTCGGTATCGGCAGCCAGCAGTTTGTAAACGTTATCTCCCTTGTCTCTGGAAAAAGCGTCCCAGGCGGTATGGCCAAGACCCAGGGGGGCCACGACGGTATCATTCATCACGCCTTCAAAAATGCGCACACGGGCTTTGCATTCCCCGCCGGAACTGGCGATTTTGACGGCATCGTCCTTTTTCAACCCAAGGTTCTTCGCCGTGGCCGCGTTGAGCAGTACGTACATGTCGTTGCCGAGCATTTCGTCAAAGCGGATGGCATTGGTGTTGAAAGGAGGAATGGCTATCTTGGCGCTGCCAATCTTGAGCCGCTGCACAGGAGCGAGGGCCAGGCTCTTGCCGTCCTTGGCCGCAACGGCCAGTTCCTGCAGAGGAGTCGTCCACAACGCCAGGTCCTGAGCCGGAAACTCTTCCGAAACCCAGGCCGCGCCCTCGACCATCTCGTCGAAGTCCGCGCCCAGCGCTTCGGCCTTGGCCTTGACCACGTCTTCAAAAGACTCGAAGCCCAGGTCCAGCTCGGCCTTGGCGGCCACGACCAGGAGAACGTCGCCGGCGGGTCTGGTGTCAAAAACCGGCTTGATGACAGGTGCTACCACGGTATAGTTGGGCTGGCCCGAACCATACGGGGAATAGGCGTCGTCAAGGCGTTCAAAGGCGTAGCTGTCAGGCATGATCAGGTCGGCCATGGCCGCCGTTTCATCCATGAACGAACTGAAGGAAACCACGAAGCCGGCCTTGTCCATGGCGGCCTGCGCCTTGGTCAGATTCGGCAGGGCGTAGGCTGGGTTGGCGCCATAGACCATGAGCAGCGCGGGAGCTTCGGCGCCGCCGTCGGCCACGGAGCTCAGGTATGCGACAAGATCATTGGCGAACATTGTCTTTCTGTCCGCGGCAGCCTCGACCACCTTGGGGGCCCAGGGCAAAATCCGAACGCCGCCGACCGCGTTGACGCGCTGCAAAAGCATGTTCAGGCTCATCCCGGCGGCAAGCTCGAACGCACCGAGGCCCTGTCCGGCCTCGGCGGCCGTCAGAACCAGCGGCCGTCCGGCCCGGACCAGTTCCTGAGCCAAGCCAGTGATGACCGCCGCCTTGACACCGGTGATTTCGGCCACCTTATCCAGCGGATAGGCCGTCTGCACAAATTTTGCGAAAGAGGCAAAACCGGGCCAGGACGAACGGTCACGGCTCGTGCCGGCTATGACAGCCGCAATTCCCAGCGCCAGGACCGGCTCGGTGCCTGTATTGCAGGGAACCCAGCTGTCGGCCACGGCGGAGGTGCCGTTCTGGGCAGGCCCGACGTACACGAATTTGACGCCCTTTTCGCGACTGGCGGAAAATGCCTTGCCGTTGCGGGCCACATTGCCCCAGGAACCCAGCGCGTCGGCGCCGAGCAGAAGCACGTAATTCGCGTTTTCGATGTCGTAGCCGACCTGGCCGTCACCACCGAGCATGGCCAGGGCCGCTGCCGCCGGGGCGCTCTCGCCGGGCATGAAAAAAGATTTATCCGAACCGGCCTTGCCGACCAAACCGGACAGCACATCCGTCACGGAACCGGTCTCGTCACCGCTGATCATGGCCACGTTCGATCCAGCTTCCCTGATCTTCCCGGCAAGCAGTTCTTCGGCTTCGGCCCAAGTGATGTCCTTGAAGGAAGAGCCGTCCTTGAGCTTGGGGTTCTTGACCCGGGAAGGGCTGTAAAGAAGATGCACGCTGGCCGCGCCCAGAGGGCAGATGCCGCCGAGGCTCAACGGATGATCCGGATTGCCTTCGGCCGTGACGGGCCTTCCGCCCACGGTCTTGACCTTGACGCCGTAGGCGTCCGAGCCCAGCTTGCACAGCGCGGGAAACGTCAGTTCCTCGCCATACTGCAGCCGCGGAATCCAGGGCCAGTTCTGTGTCCAGATGGACACGTCATCCAGGGTTTTCCATATTACGGGAGTGAAGAGGCTGCCCGCTACACCGCCAGCCACCAAAGAAATAAAGCTTCTTCTGTCGAGTCCCATCGTAAATCCACTCCTCTCTTATTTGTGGCAGACAAAACAGGCGTTGCTGGCGCCACTTTGGGCATGGCACTCTTCGCATTGCCACATCTTCATGGTGTCCTTGCTGTAGCCCGAAAGCCTGTTTTCATAATAGACAGGCGGGGTGCTCATGTTGGCCACGTCCGGATGACATGATGTGCAGTCAAGTTCCTTGTGCGCGATGTGAGAGAAGTACACATTGTCCGGCTGTTTCTGATAACCAAGCCATTCAACTTCCTTTTCCTGCTGCACATACTCGGCCACGTAGCGAGCTTCATCAGGATCTTCCCCCTGAACATCCTCATGGCATCCGACACAGTTCGCGTTGGTGGGCATGCCGGCGTAAGAGCCATCATCCCGAAACGCATGACAATCTTCACATGCCATGGCCTGATCTTCCACATGCACGACGTGATCGAACCGGATGGGTTGGGTCTTCTGACTGTACAGGACTTTGGGAAAGCCCCACCAACCAAGCACGATCGATGCCACCAAACCGACCAGGAATGGCAACACCACGCAGCTTTTGCATTTTGCCACAGTCCTCTCCTCCTACCGCGTTGAGATGAAATTTGAAAAAAACAGACACGGAATAATTGCCAACCTGTATTCAAGAGGGTCATCCTGTGTCAAGAGATAATGAAAAAAATCACGATCTTCCATCGCAAGCTAACCCCCTCGCAATACATGAAAATTCACGGCCGGCGCGGGTATTACCATACCAATCCGCTCGGCAATCGCTCAGCGCCCTACATGGAGAACGGAGAATCAAAATCCGCAAAACGCGGCAATCGCAGATCCTTGTCCGACATGATCGGCGCAAGACCGGGCCAGTCAATGCCCAGATCCGGGTCCAGACACGAGATCCCGCCGTCATGCACGGGCGAGTAAAACTGGTCGACCTTGTAAAGAAATTGCGTGTCTGCCTCCAGGGTCATGTACCCGTGGGCGAACCCCGCCGGAATGAACAGCTGCAGAAAATTGGCTGCGCTGAGAGTGAACCCCTGCCATTGGCCAAAGGTCGGCGAGCCCTTGCGCATATCGACCACCACGTCATAGACGGCGCCCCGCCCCACCCGAACCAGCTTTGCCTGGGTCATGGGCGGAGCCTGGAAGTGCAGTCCGCGCAACACCCCGGCCTGAGCGGAAAAAGCCTCGTTGTCCTGCACGAAGTCGACATCCAGCCCGTGCGCGGCAAACTGGCGGCGGCTGTAGGTTTCGCAAAAAAATCCTCGATGATCGCCAAAAACCTTGGGCTCAAAAAGCAGCACTCCTGGAATCTTCGTCCGGGTCACATCCATAATATTGCCTTCCTTGTCGTCTAAGATTGAGAGATTTTTGGAGTATAGCAAGCGCAACCGGAAAACAATGCCATCCAGGATCGCACCCCGCGCGCCAAAACCCGAAACTCGCAGACCGGCCGACAAAAAAAGACGGACACCAAAAAATGCGCGTATCAAGCGCCTTGTCCAGCATCGGCCAAAACGGACTCACCGAATTTTCACCCCAGAAACAGGAAAAGGCCCGGCTGCAAAGCCGAACCTTTTATCAATTTATCAATTTGGACGAGAAACCAAATAAAAAACCGCCGAAATCATTGGGATTCCAGCGGAACAAGTGCAAATGGCGGAGGGTTAGGGATTCGAACCCCAGATGCCCGCAAAGGCATGCCGGTTTTCAAGACCGGTGCAATCAACCAGCTCTGCCAACCCTCCAGGGGATGGCGGAGAGGGAGGGATTTGAACCCTCGATAGAGGTTTAAGCCCCTATACTCGCTTAGCAGGCGAGCGCCTTCAGCCTAGCTCGGCCACCTCTCCGTCCGTTGAAGAAGTGGCTAGTTATCCAAAAGCACATGGGGCGTCAACAAAAAATGACCCGACTTCGCACCTTTGTCATTTTGACAGCGCGTGAAGGATGCGGCAAATAGCTTTTTTTGGCTCCACAATCTTTTTCTCAATGCTGCGGCGTGGAGGAATTCCTTGAAAGACTCTGTCATCCATCTCGGCTTGGCCGGCCTTGGCACCGTTGGTTCCGGGCTCATAAAGATCATCCAGGAAAACAACGACTGGATCGAACGCAGACTTGGCAAAACCCTGAAGGTCAAAACCATCATGGTCCGCGATCTGGACAAAGCCAGAAACGTCATCCCATCCCCGGACACGACCTTCACGACCAGCATGGACGATCTGATAAACGATCCCGAAATCGACATCATCGTCGAGCTGGCCGGTGGCATCGAATTTCCGCGCACCCTGATCACCCGCGCCCTCGGCAGCGGCAAATCCGTGGTCACGGCCAACAAGGCGCTTCTGGCCGAACACGGCCCGGAACTTTTCGAGCTGGCTGCCGCCAAAAACCTCGGCCTCTATTACGAGGCCAGCGTCGCGGGCGGCATTCCCATCATCCAGACCCTCAAGGAGAGCCTGGCCGGGAACCGCATCAAGGCACTGACCGGCATACTGAACGGCACGGCCAACTTCATCATGTCCGAAATGTCCGAGAAGGGAGAGGACTTCGCCACGGTCCTGGGCAAGGCGCAGGCCAAGGGCTACGCCGAGGCCGATCCGACCCTGGACATCGAAGGCATCGACGCGGCCCACAAGCTGGTCATCCTCATCCGGCTGGCGTACGGCCAGGACTACCCCATGAGCAAGCTCACGGTGGAAGGCATCTCCAAAGTCGAGCAGTTCGACATCATCCTGGCCAAGGAATTCGGCTACCGCTTAAAACTCCTGGCCCAGGTCCGCGACAAGTCCGGCATGCTGCACGCCGGTGTCTACCCGGCCCTGCTGCGCCAGGACCACATCCTGGCCAAGGTCGACGGCCCCTTCAATTCCATCCTGCTCGAAGGCAACGCCGTGGGACCGGTCATGCTCTATGGACAGGGCGCGGGCGATCTGCCCACGGGCAGCGCGGTCCTGGCCGACATTCTGGCCCTGGCCCGCACCAACTGCGTACCCAACAACACGGGCTTCCTGGAGACCAGGCTGCCCCAGGCGCAGATTCTGGCCCCCGAACTGACCGTGTTCCGCCACTATTTCCGCTTCACGGTGGTCGATCGTCCCGGTGTCATGGCCTCCATCGCCGGGGTCATGGGCGAGTACAACATCAGCATCGCCCAGGTCGTGCAGCGCCAGTACGCGCCCAACGACGGCGTTCCGATAGTGTTCATCAGCCATTCGGCGCAGATGCAGAATGTGACCGCGGCCCTGGACACCATCAAGAAATTCAGCTTCGTGCTCGACCCGCCGGTGCACTACAGGATCATCTGATGTCAAAAACCGTTTTTCTGGTGGCCGACGGCATGGCCGGTTGGCCCCTCGACATTCTGGGAGGGCGCACCTCCCTGCAGGCCGCGAGCACCCCGACGCTCGACCTTCTTGCGCCCAAATCCCGCTGCGGCCTCTGCCAGACCGTTCCCCAGGGTATGCCGCCCGGCTCCGACGTGGCCAACATGAGCCTGCTGGGCTACGACCCGCGAACGCATCACACCGGACGCGGGCCCATCGAAGCCGCCGCCCAGGGGCTGACCCTTGACCCAAACGACCTGGTCTGGCGCATGAACCTGGTTCGCCTGACTGAACTCGCAGGCGATGGCGTGATGGAGGACTATTCCTCCGGCCATATAGACACCGCCACAGCCGCCCCCCTTGTGGCCCGACTGGCGACAATGGCCGAAGGCGGCCCTTTCCAGCCGGTGCAGGGCATCCAGTACCGCCATCTTCTGGTGCAACGGGGCGGTGCGCTGACAAGTGCGGCGGATCTGGCCATTCGTCCGCCACACGACATCCTGGACCAGAACATCGCCCAGGACCTTGATGCGTACGCATCCTTCCCGGAAATGCTTGAATTCATGCGCTCGACTCACGAATATCTGCGCGCCGAAACAACCTCCCAAGCCACATCGATCTGGCCATGGGGACAGGGACGCCCGCTGACCCTGCCCGCCTTTGCCGACCGCTTCGGCCTGCGCGGGGCGGTGGTCTCGGCCGTGGATCTGGTCAAGGGACTTGGACGGGCCGCAGGCATGGATGTTCTTGAGGTCGAGGGCGCAAACGGCCTCATCGACACCAATTACGAAGGCAAGGTCGAGGCTGCACTGAATTTTCTGAAGCACGGCGACTTTGTCTATCTGCACGTCGAGGCCCCGGACGAGTGCGGACACATGGGCGACGCGGAACTGAAAAAACGCGCCATCGAGCTTTTCGACCAGCGCATCGTGGCTCCAATTCTGGCCGCCCTTGCGCATGAGGACGCGACCATCGTGGTCACCTGCGATCATTTCACCCCCGTCGTCCGCCGGACGCACACCGAGGATGCCGTGCCCTTCCTGGTCTACAGGACACAGACGCCAAGGACCGACGGACCCGCCGTCTTCAATGAGGACACGGCGCAGGGCGCGGGCCTTTTTCTGAAGGAAGGCCGCGATCTGCTGAACTTCTGCCTGGAACCCGGCGCATGAAGGCTGATTTTCCACAGCCTTCGTGCTGGCTCGCCCACCGCGTCTCTTACGGTGAAACCGACGCCATGGGCGTGGTCTATTACGCCAATTATCTGCATCTCTTCGAGCGCGGCCGGGGAGAACTGATCCGGGGCCTTGGTTTCAGCTACGCAACCGTGGAGGAACGCGGCATCTTCCTGCCGGTACGCGACGCCACGTGCCGTTATCTCGCTCCCGCCCGCTACGACGAGATCATCCACATCCGCACCGGTCTGGCCGGTCAGTCACGGGCCAGCCTGAACTTTGTCTATGAAATCACCAATGCGGACCAGAGCGCGGTCCTGACCCGTGGCTCGACCCAGCATGCGGTGATCAACGCCCAGGGCAGGCCTGTCCGCATTCCGGACTGGCTCTCGGCCCTGTTCGGCTAGCGGCGCATGGTCGACTGCCACACCCATGTGTTCCCGCCGAAGATTGCGCCCAAGCTTGCCGCGGCCATTGGCCACGAGTTTGGAACACACCCGGCCGGAGACGGCTCGGCAGAGGATCTCCTCAAGCACCTGGACCGCGCCGGGTTGTCCCATGCTCTGTGCTTCACCGCCGCACTGCGCCCGGACCAGCTGATTCCGGCCAATTCATGGATGCTTTCCCTGCGCCGCGCGCACTCCCGGCTCATTCCCCTCGGCACCGTGCACCCGGACCATCCGTCCTGGGAAACCGAACTGGACCGGCTGGAACGAAACGGCATCCGGGGCCTCAAGATCCACCCCGACCTCTGCGGCATCGCGCTGGATTCTCCACGCTGGAATCCTGTCTGGGAAGCCGCGCAAGGGCGGTTCCTGCTCATGATCCACATGGGCCCGATCAGGGAGAACGGCGCGACCCTGTCCCGCCCCCGCGACCTGGCCGTGATCTTGAAACGCTTCCCCGGCCTTGAGGTCATCGCCGCGCACCTGGGCGGACTTTACCTTTGGGAAGAGACTCTCGCCCACCTCGCCGGTCTCGACCTGTACATGGACACGTCCTGCTGCCCAGGGGTGGTTCCCGAACCGGCATTTGCGGCAATCCTGAAGCGGCATGATCCCGAACGGATTCTTTTCGGCAGTGATTACCCACTCTTCGCCCCCGATAAGCAGCAGGCAGCCCTGGGCCGACTTTTGACAAAGATCGGCATGCCCTCCGAAAAGGTCTTCAGAAACGGCGCAAGCCTGGCAAGAAGACTCCAAACCGGCGGATTTCCAGATCTAGCGCCACCTCCCGGGCATTGACTTTTCTTGACGATAGGTCCAATTTCCAATACCCGAATTTGTTTGTTTGACGCTATCATTCCCGAAACGGAGACTTTCCTTGACAAAAGACCAGACCAATGCCCCGAGCGAGAAGCAACTGCTGCGCCACCGCAAGGAAAAGGCGCAGTTTCTGCTTGATGCGGGCATTCCCTTATATCCCAATGATTTTCGCCGTTCCGCGGAAATTGGCGACGTTCTCGAAGCGCACGGCGAAAAGGACGAGAGCGTCCTTGAACAGGAAGGACTGACCTTTGCCCTGAGCGGCCGGATCATGGCCCATCGCTCCTTTGGCAAGGCGACATTCTTCCATGTTCAGGATACCAGCGGCAAGATTCAGGTCTACGCCCAGCGTGATGATCTGGGAGTCGAGCAGTACGGCGTATTCAAGAAATTCGAGATCGGCGACATCGTCGGTGTCACCGGCGCCCTTTTCCGCACCAAGACCGGGGAACTGACGATCAAGTCTTCCGAGGTGCGGCTGCTTTCCAAGTCCATGCGTCCTCTGCCGGAAAAATACCACGGCCTGAAGGATGTAGAGACGCGGTATCGCCAGCGCTACGTGGACCTGCTGGTGAATGACCGGGCTCGCGACATCTTCCGCAAACGCACGGCCATAGTGCAGTTCATCCGCGACTTCCTGAACGAACGCAGGTTCCTGGAAGTGGAGACGCCCATGATGCAGCCCATCGCTGGCGGCGCCACGGCCAAGCCCTTCCGCACGCATCACAACGCGCTCGACATGGACCTTTTTCTGCGCATCGCTCCCGAGCTTTACCTCAAGCGCCTGCTTGTGGGCGGATTTGACCGCGTCTACGAGATCAACCGCAACTTCCGCAACGAAGGCATCGACACCCGCCACAATCCCGAATTCACCATGATCGAATTCTACTGGGCGTATGCAACCTTCGTCGACCTCATGGACCTGACCCAGGAACTCCTTTGCGCCTTGGCCAAGTCCGTCTGCGGGACGCATCTGGTTGAATACCAGGGCAATGTCATCGATCTTCAGGATGGCTGTGTGCGCATGCCCTTTCATGAATCCCTGGAAACCATCGGCGGCGTCTCCCCGGAAATCTACCTCGATTACGGCAAGTGCAAGGATCTGGCCCAGAAGCTGGGCGAAACCGTGCACCCCAAGGAGAAGCTCGGTAAGCTCCAGGCCAAGCTCTTTGACAATTTGGTCGAGCCCAAGCTGATCCAGCCCCATTTCATTTATCATTACCCGACAGACATATCCCCCCTGTCCCGCAAGAACGACCAGAATCCCGAAATCACGGACCGATTCGAACTGTTCATCTGCGGGCAAGAAATGGCCAATGCCTTTTCCGAGCTGAACGATCCGTACGACCAGAAGGATCGCTTCGAGGAACAGGTGCGGGAAAAAGCCGCCGGCGATGACGAGGCCCACGCCATGGACGAAGACTATATCCGCGCCCTGGAATACGGCATGCCTCCGGCAGCCGGACAGGGTATCGGCATTGACCGATTGGTCATGCTGCTGACGGACTCTCCGTCCATCCGGGAAGTCATTCTCTTCCCGCTGCTACGGCCTGAAATCGTCGGCTAGATCCGACCTGGCCTGGGCGCGGTGTGGCACCGGTCTTTCAGAGCGAGAACCCATGCACTTTGAATTGTTCGTTTCCCTGCGGTATCTCCTGGCCCGGCGCAAGCAGGCCTTCATTTCCGTCATCTCGCTCATCTCCGTGCTGGGCGTGGCCATTGGCGTGGCCTCACTGATCGTGGTCCTCGGGGTCATGAACGGCTTCAGCGACAACCTGCGCGACAAGATTCTGGGCATCAACTCCCACCTCATCCTCGGCTCGGTCAAACAGACCATCGGCGATTATGATCGTCTGGTGCAAAAAAGCCTGAAGGTCGAGGGCGTCGTCGCCGCCACGCCATTCATCTACTACGAAGTCATGCTCTCCACTCCCTCGGGGGTCAAAGGCGTCGTGCTGCGTGGCGTGGACCCGCAAAGCGCCGGGACGGTCCTGACCGTCGAAAAGGATCTGATCAGCGGCAGCCTCGCGGATTTGGGCAACACGGGCGACATCCCGGGCATCGTCATCGGCAAGGAACTGGCTTCACGGCTGGGCCTGACCATCGGCAGCAGGGTAAGTCTGCTTGCGCCGAGCGGAAAGAAATCGGCCGCCGGATTTTCTCCGAAGATCGTTTTCTTCAACGTGGTCGGCATCTTCAGTTCCGGCATGTTCGAATACGACTCGTCGCTGGCTTTCGTGTCCATCCCCGAGGCACAGAGAATCCTGGGCTTTGACGGAGATTTCGTGACCGGGATCGAATACAAGGTTTCGGACATAGACGGCGTGCAGAAAATCGGCGAAGCGCTGGTCCGCGCGCTGGGCGGATTTCCCCTTTATTCGCGCAACTGGATAGAGATGAACCAGAACCTCTTTGCGGCGCTGAAGCTTGAAAAGACGGCCATGGCGGTCATCCTGATCATGATCGTGCTGGTCGGCTCCTTTTCCATCATCACCACCCTGGTCATGATGGTCATGGAGAAGACCAAGGACATCGCCGTGCTCATGGCTCTTGGTGCGACGCCCCCCCAGATCCGCAACATCTTCATCCTGCAGGGCTCGCTCATAGGTGCCGTAGGGACGAGCATCGGATTCGGGCTGGGACTTGCCATTTGCTCCCTGCTCCAGAAGTACCAGTTCATCAAACTTCCCGCGGATGTCTATTATCTGGACCATCTGCCCGTGAAAATAGAATTTCTCGACATGTCCCTCATCGCCGTCGCGGCCATGGCGCTATGCTTCCTGGCCACGTTGTACCCGGCCAGGCAGGCCGCGAAAATGCATCCGACAGAGGCGCTGCGCTATGAGTGAAGTCTACCGCCTGCAAGGCGTCGGCAAGGCCTATGAACAGGGCGAGGAAACCATCACAGTCCTTTCCGGCGTCGACCTCACCGTGCTCGGCGGAGACTCCCTGGCCATCGTCGGCGCCTCGGGATCGGGCAAGAGCACGCTGCTGCAGCTCATGGGCACGCTTGACGTGCCATCGAGCGGCTCCATCCTTTTCAACGGGGCGGACATCTCAACCCTTGGCTGGAAAGAACGGGCCCGTATCCGCAACAGGAACATGGGCTTTGTTTTCCAGTTCCACCATCTGCTTCCCGAATTCTCGACTCGCGAAAACGTGGCCATGCCGGGCATCATCGGCGGCATGGCCAGAAGCCTGGCCCTTGAAAAGGCCGATGCGGCTTTGTCCCGGGTGGGGCTTGCGCATCGACGCCATCACAGGGTAACCACCCTGTCCGGGGGAGAGAGACAAAGGGCGGCCATTGCCCGGGCCATTCTGCTTGAACCCGCCGTGGTGCTTGCCGACGAACCTACCGGGAACCTTGATGAACGGACAGGCCGGGAAGTCAATGATCTTTTATTGCATCTGAACAAGGATCAGGGAGTCACCCTGGTCATCGTTACCCACAATGCTGAACTTGCCCAATGCATGCACCGCACATTGGAGCTGCGTTCCGGAGAATTGTATGAAGCGTAATGCCCTCCTGTGTCTGATCGTCATCCTGAGTCTCTTCTGTACCCTCCCCGGGTTTGCTGAACCGACGAAAAAGGTCATCGTACTTCCGTTTGCCGTGAATGCGGCACCGGAGCTGGCCTACCTGGAGGAGAGCCTGCCCAAGCTGCTTCAGGATCGCCTGACGGCCCTGGGCCTGGAAGTGATTCCGCAAGAGGAAACCACGCGTCTCCTTCAGGAACAGCAGGTCGAGTACCTGGATCTTGGAGTCGCCAGGGACATGGCGCTGCTCTCCGGCGCGGCTTACGCCGTCTACGGCAGCTTCAGCCAGGTCGGCGAGACCATCAGCATCGACACCAGGCTTGTGGAAGCCTACGGCGTCCGTGAGCCGAAACCGTTTTTCGTGGTCAAGGAGGGTGTGATCAACATCCTGCCGGCCATTGAAGACACGGCGGCCAAAATCCAGACCGGCGTGCAGCAAAAAGACAGGATCGCTTCCATCGATGTACGCGGGAACGAAATCCTCGACGACGACGTGGTCCTGATGCGGCTCAGAATCCAGCCCGGTGACGTCTACGACCCCAAGGCCGTCAACACTGAACTCAAGAGCCTCTACGAACTTGGATATTTCGACGACATCGCCATCGCGCTGGAAGACACGGCCGAAGGCAAGCGCCTGATCATAACCGTCAAGGAAAAACCGCTCATCTCGGCCATCAGCGTCGAGGGTGCGGAAGAGCTTGACGCCGACGACCTGCTGGCCACCATCGCCACCAAGACCGGCGCGGTGCTCAACCCCCGGGTCCTGGCTGACGACATGGGCAAGATACGCGAACTGTACCGTAAGGACGGCTTCTACAACGCCGAGATCGACTACACCTTGACCCAGGCCGACGCCAAGCGCGCACGGCTCAACATCCTCGTCAAGGAAGGCAAGAAGCTCTACGTGACGGACATCGTCATTCAGGGCGCCAAGCAACTCGATCCTTCCGACCTCAAGGACGAACTGGCCTTGACCGAACGCGGCATGCTTTCCTGGATGACAGGGACGGGCGTGCTGCGCGAGGAAATCCTGGACCGCGACGCGGCGGCCCTGGAAGCCTATTACGGCAACCGCGGTTTCCTGAACGCCAAGGTGGGGCAGCCCGAAGTCACTTACCTGGACGACGGCATCACCGTCACATTCCAGGTCGAGGAAGGCGAGCGCTACACGGTGGCTTCCGTCAAGTATGAAGGGGAAATGATCGCCACCCCTGAAGACCTGAACAGCGTCATCGCCCTGGACGATCTGGCCGCCGAAAATGAATTTTTTGACCGCTCGGTTCTGCGCTCCGACCTGCAGAAGCTCGTGGAACACTACTCCAACTTCGGATACGCCTTCGCCGAAGCTGACGTAAACATGGCCCGCAACGAAGAAGAGAAGAAGCTGGACATCACTTACCTGTTGTCCAAGGGCAACAAGATATCCATCAACCGCGTCCTGATCGAGGGCAACACCAAGACCAGGGACAATGTCATCCGCCGCGAGATGCGTCTCGTCGACGGCGACCTCTTTGACGGATCACTGCTGCGCAGGTCCAATGCCCGCCTCAACAGGCTCGACTTCTTCGAGACCGTGGAGATCACCCCGGAACCCACGGCCAATCCCAGCGCCCTCAACCTGCGCGTCAAGGTCAAGGAGAAACCCACAGGGCAGTTTTCCGCGGGCGTAGGCTATTCCAGCTATTCGCAGGTGTTCTTCTCGGGTCAGGTGCTGGAGCGCAATCTCTTCGGCATGGGTTACCAACTTGGTTTCAAGGGAACCATCAGCGCAAAGTCTGCCGATTACACCGCCACGTTCTGGAACCCCCATTACGACGACACGGACCTTGGCGTCGGCATGAGCCTCTACAACACGATGAACGAGTACTCCGATTACGACAAGCAGGCCATGGGAGCCAGGCTGCTCTTCGGATACCCGCTCGGGGAATACACCAACCTGTCCTGGAACTACCGACTTGAGCGCTACACCATCGAAAACGTCGACGATGACGCCGACAAGGTCATTAAAGACATCGAAGGGCAGAACTGGGCCAGTGCGCTGTTCGCATCCATCAAGCGCGACACGACCGACAGGCGCATCAATCCCTCCAAGGGCGTCACCCACCAATTTTCCGTGGAATACGCCGGCGGCCTGATTGGAGGCGATGACGATTTCGTCAAATACATTGCCGACGCCAATCACTATTTTCCGATCTTCCTGGAAACCATCATCCACCTGCATGCACAGGCCGGATACGTGATGCAGAACGGCAGCGACCGCATTCCGCCCTTCGAGCGTTTCTACCTTGGAGGCATGAATTCGGTACGCGGCTACAAGGAACGCACCATCTCCCCCGTCTATGACCAAAAGGAAGGGCAGGACGGCTATGATGAAGGTGATGAGAAAGGCGGAAACAAGAGTTTCTTCTTCAACGCGGAATATCTGGTGCCACTGCACAAGGAGATGGGCATCGTGGGGCTGGTCTTCTTTGATGCCGGAAAAACGTGGGACGATGACGAATCCATTGACATGGATCTCTACAAGAGCGTCGGTGCCGGCGTGCGCTGGTACTCGCCTCTGGGACCGTTGCGTCTGGAGTATGGATATCCTCTGGACACGGTCGAAGTTGATGATGATAAAAAGGGTCGCTTTGAATTTTCCGTTGGACAGTTCTTTTAACATCAAGTCAAATTACACATTATTGGTGAGGAGTTTTACATGCGTGCATTTACCCTGACAATTTTTCTCGTATTTTGCATGGCCCTGACGGCTGGAGCGGAAACCAAAATCGGTTTTATCGATATGAAGGCGGTCATCGCCAAGTCCGAGCCCGGTTCCAAGGCCATGGAGCAGCTCAAGTCCCAATTCAAGGACATGAAGGACAATCTCGACACCCAGAAAAAGGCCCTGGATACACTGAAGGACGAACTTCAGAAACAGTCCATGATGCTCAGCCAGGAAGCCAAAATGGACAAGGAAACCCAGTACAAGCGCAAAGTGCGCGACTTCCAGGACATGGGCCAAAGCTACCAGCGCAAGCTGCAGCAGGCCGAGCAGAGCCTCTCAAAGCCCATCATCGACAAGCTCCTTGAAGTCATTGAGAGCTACGGAAAGAAAAACGGATACACGGCCATTTTCGACAAGCAGGCCAGTGGAGTGATTTACGGGCAGGACAGCGTTGACCTCACAAATGCCATCCTGGCGGAACTCAACAAAGCCATGCGCGGCAAATAACAGGGCCCGCAATGCTTCTTTCCGAAATCGCATCCCGTCTGGGTATATCCTTAAAGGGCAGTGACATGGAGATCTCCGGGGTCAACACCCTGGCCGAGGCTTCAGAATCCGAACTGTCCTTTCTGGCCAATCCCAAATACGCGCCGCAGCTCGAAACGACCGGCGCAGGTGCAGTCCTCGTCAGCGCTGATCAGGCCCCGGATTCCAAATCCTGCCTGATCAGCGCCAATCCGTATCTTGATTTTGCGCGCGCCGTTCAGCTTTTTGCCAAGCCGCAGGGCTCTTTTGAAGGCATGAGCCCCCTGGCCTTTGTGCATGAAGATGCAAGCATTGACCCAAGTGCCGCCATCGCCCCTTTTGTTTTCATCGGCAGAGGGGCAAGGGTCGGCGCGAGGGTTCGCGTATTCAGCGGCTCGTACATCGGCGAAGACTGCGTGGTCGACGAAGACGCCATAATCTATCCCAACTGCTCGCTCATGGCCGGCACGCTGGTCGGAAAACGTGTCATTCTGCATGCCGGAACGGTTCTGGGCAGCGACGGATTCGGATTCGCCCAGGCGGCCTCGGGGATGACCAAATTTCCCCAGATTGGCCGTACCGTGATCGAGGACGATGTGGAAATCGGGGCAAACACGACCATAGATCGTGCTGCCCTGGGAGAAACCCGTGTGGGGCAAGGGACCAAGATCGACAATCTGGTTCAGCTTGGCCACAATGTACGGGTCGGACGAAACTGTATCATCGTGTCGCAAGTCGGCATCGCAGGATCGACCACCCTGGGCAACGGGGTGGTTCTGGCCGGGCAGGTCGGTGTCGCCGGCCACATCAATCTTGGCGACGGATGCCGAATCGGCGCCAAATCCGGAGTGGGCAAGGATGTACCGCCGGGCCAGGACCTGAGCGGCATTCCGGTCATGTCCCACGGATCATTCCTTCGGACCTCGGCCATCATGCCCAAGCTGCCGGAAATGAAGCGACGGCTTGGCAAACTTGAAAAGGAACTGGCCGCACTCCGGGAAGAACTTGCGAACAAAGGAAAATGATATGATCAACAAACCTGAGAATGGCGAAATCGTAAGCCGTGACATTTTGGATCTGCTTCCACATCGCTATCCTTTCCTGCTGGTTGACCGGGTGCTCTCCTTCGAGCCCATGAAATCTGTGCACGCCATCAAAAGCGTATCCATCAACGAACCTTTTTTTCAGGGTCACTTCCCGTCCTATCCGGTCATGCCCGGAGTGCTCATTCTTGAAGCACTGGCCCAGGCTGGTGGAATAATGGTCATAAAGAGTCTTCCTCCGGCGGACACCGTGGGCAAGATTTTTCTGTTCACCGGAATGGAGAAAGTTCGCTTCCGCCGCCCCGTGTTTCCCGGTGACCAGCTGCACCTGCACGTCACCTACGAACGTCACAAGATGAGCATGTGGAAAACCAACGGCAAGGCCATGGTCGACGGAAAGGTCGTGGCTGAAGGCATCCTGACCGCTTCCGTGGTTCCGAGGGAGGACTGATGCAAACAAACATACACCCTTCAGCGGTAGTTCATCCGGATGCGTACCTTGGCACCGGTGTCACGGTCGGCCCTTTTGCAGTTATCGAAGACGGGGTTCACATCGGTGACGAGACAGTCATCGACGCCGGAGCCCAGATCAAGCGCTTTACTACCCTGGGCACGAAAAATCATGTCCATTCCATGGCCTGCGTCGGCGGTGAGCCACAGGATCTCAAATTCGGCGGAGAAGAGAGCAGGCTCGTCATCGGGGACCGCAACAGAATCCGCGAATTTTCAACCATCCACCGTGGCACGGAAGGTGGCGGCGGAATAACCCAGGTCGGGTCGGACAACCTGATGATGGCCTACTCCCACATCGCGCACGACTGCGTGGTTGGTGACAACAACGTCCTGGCCAACGCCGCGACCCTTGCCGGTCATGTCGTCGTAGGCAATGAAGTGGTCGTGGGCGGCCTTTCGGCCGTGCACCAGTTCGTGAACATCGGTGACTTCGCATTCATCGGCGGGAAAACCGGTGTCGCCCAGGATGTGCCGCCCTTCATGCTGGCCGTTGGCGAGCGCGCCACATTGCGCGGACTCAACCTCATCGGTTTGCGCAGGCACGGGTTTTCCTCCGAGGAGATTCACGCCTTGAAGTCCGCATACAAGCTGATCTGGCGGTCCAACCAGGAACGCAACGAAGTCATGCAGCAGGTCGAGACGGAGCTTGGCAACTTCTCCCAGGTCATGAAGCTCCTCGACTTCATCCGCAGCAGCAAACGAGGCACGATAACGCCTGAACGCATCTAGACAGGCCATGACCAGAACGCTTGGCATCATCGCGGGCGGCGGCTCATTTCCCATCACCGTGGCCAATACGGCTAAAGAACGCGGCGAACGCGTCATCGGTGTCGGCTTCGCATCCGACACCGACCCTGCCTTTAGGGCCCACTGCGACAATTTCTCCTGGCTCAAACTTGGCCAGCTTGGCAAACTCATCGATTTCTTCACCGCTAACCACGTCACGCACGTGGTCATGGCAGGTCCCATCAACAAGCCAAGGGCTCTTGATCTTCGGCCCGACTGGCGAGCGGCACGGCTTCTTTTTTCCATCAAGACCCGCGGGGATGACGTCCTGCTGCGCGCGCTCACTGCCGAACTTGAACGCGAAGGCCTCGCTGTCGTCGCGCCTCATCACTACTCGCCGGACCTGCTCGCTCCCGAAGGGGTGCTAACCAAGAGAAAACCCACGCAGGCCGAACGCGAGGATGTGGAATTCGCATGGAAACTGGCCCAATCCCTGGGACAGTTCGACATCGGCCAGTGCCTGGTCGTGCGGGAAAAAATCGTTCTTGCCGTCGAGGCCATTGAAGGCACCGATGCAGCCATACGACGCGGTGGCCAACTCGGGGGCCCCGGCGCGGTGGTCGTAAAGCGGCCAAAGCCGACCCAGGATAAAAGGCTCGACCTTCCGGCTTTTGGCCTGAAGACGCTGCAAGCCATGGCCGATGTCGGCGCGACGTGCCTGGCCTTTGAGGCTGGCGGGTGCATCTTTTTCGAACAGGACCAGGCCCTGGCTTTTGCCAACGCCCGCGGCATCGCCCTGCTCGGACTTCCGCCTGGAATCTAGCGCAGATACGCTTACCTCAAAAAAAATGGCCGGTTACGCACACCGGCCATTTTTGTTTTCGAGCGTTTCAGACACACGCCGTCATTTTTTGTCGAGCCCCAGTATGCCGACCACATTCTGGGCGGCCTGAACCGTAAACGCTTCCTCGGACAGACGCGCCTTCTCATCCTGATCAATGACCAGGCGCGGCACATTGGCCAGTTTTCTGTCCGGCGTGATCTCGAATTCGGGACCAAAGCCATCATGAAAATACATGTCCTGAAATCCGGCGAACTTCAAAGCGTGCGCCGTGGCGTCAAGCACGGCAAGCTCGCCTTCTTCCATGAGTCCGAGTTCCTTGGCCTTCAGGAGTCCGGCCAAGCATTCGCCGCCCTGGGTGCAGGCGATGTGGCCATGCCGGTTGGCAAGCAGCATGGACTCAATGATGCGCTGTTCGCTGACCTGCACGACCTGGAACGAACCCGCGCCACCCAGCTTTTGGTACTGCTCGGCCAGATACGCCACCCGGGGAAACGACACCGGATTGCCGATCATTGCCGCCTGGGCAACTGACGGCCGCACCTTCACGGCCTCGAACCTGCGCTGCTCCGTGTCCTGGGCATAGTACCTGAAAACCGGATCCGCATGTTCGGACTGTACACCGACGATGCGGGGCAGGGCCTCTATGATCCCAAGCCGCAGGAGTTTCAGGAATCCGCTCATGATGGCCGTGATGTTTCCGGCATTGCCGATGGGCACGAAAACAACTTTGCCGCGCAGATCCCAATCATACCACTGCGCCACTTCAAAGGCATAGCTCTCCTGCCCGAGGATGCGCCAGGCGTTCTTGGAATTGAGGAGCGCCACCCGATAATGATCGGCCAGATATTCGACCACCTTCATGCAGTCGTCAAAAACGCCGGGGATTTCGAGCACTTTCGCCCCACTGCCCAGAGGCTGGGACAGTTGCTGTGCGGTGACCTTGCCCTGCGGCAAAAGCACGACCGAGGTCAAAGGCTCCCCCACATACGCCGCATAGAGCGCCGCAGCGGCCGAGGTGTCGCCGGTGGAGGCGCAGATGGTCAGAACATTGTCCCAGTCGTGTCTGGCGACCAGATGGCGCAGGTACGAATAGGCGCAAGCCATGCCGCGATCCTTGAATGATGCGGACGGATTCTGTCCGTCATTCTTGAAGGCCATGGGTTGCCCCACCAGACGCTCCAGGGCGGGCGAGGAGCGGGTCACGGGGGTGTTGCCCTCCCCGAGGTAGACAATGTCCTCTTCACCCACGACAGGGGCCATCAGCTCGTAAAAACGGAAGATGCCACGCAGGGCCGGATTCTTGGTCGCCGCGCGCAGGTCGAAGATATCGCGCCAGGCAGTGCCGGGTGTCTTTTCCAACTCGGAAAAGCGTGTGTCCTCCAGCAGAAAAACACCCTTGCAGCTGGGACACGTGTAATGCAATTCGTCGATGGGGTACCTGGCCTTACAACCGAGGCAGACATATTCCATTTCCCCTCTGTAGGTGGGAAAAACGTTGGCTTCGCGCATGAGATGCTCCCTGAAGATTAATTACCCAAGCGTCGTGTCGATGACCGCGCCCGCAAACAAGAAAACCGCTACAAACCCGTTCAAGGTGAAAAAAGCTAGGTTGACCCTGCTCAGGTCATCGGCACTTATCAGGCGGTGCTCGAAAAGCAGGATCACTGCCACGACCAGGCAAAAACCCGCATAAACAAGCCCGGCCCCGGCAGACCAGCCGGCCAGAAGAAAAAAGAGGGCTGTTGTCACATGGCTGAAGGTCGAAAGAGACAGCGCGATCGGCACCCCCTTGCCTGCCGGCAAGGAATGCAGGCCCTCGGCCCGATCGAATTCGGCGTCCTGACAGGCGTAAAGGATATCAAATCCGGCCACCCAGAATGTCACTCCAAGGCCCAAAAGGACGGGAGCAAGCGCAATCTCCGGAGACACGGCGAGCCATCCCGCCAGGGGTGCAAGCCCAAGCACCGTGCCCAGAAAAAAATGGCACAGAAAGGTGAACCGTTTGGTAAAGCTGTAGAGTGCGGACCAGACCAGTGCCAAGGGAGAAAGCGCCAGACAGAGGGCGTTGAGCTGCCAGCACGCCCCGACGAAGACAAGGGCGCTGACGGCTATGAAAACCAGCGTTTCAGAAACCTTGAGTTCGCCCGTCACCAAGGGCCGGGTCAGGGTGCGCGGGTTTTTGGAATCAATGGGAAGATCCGCAAGGCGATTGACGGCCATGGCGAAGGAGCGCACGGCCACCATGGCCACGGTCAGGGCCAGAAATATCTTCCAGCCCGGCCAGCCATCCGCAGCCCAGAGCATCCCGAGATAGGCGAACGGCAGGGCAAAGATCGAATGTTCTATCTTGACCATGCGCGCCAGCAGAACGGTTTTACGCCAGATCGAAAACATCAGCCTGCCCCCTTAAGCCGCCACGAGCTTCAGGAATCTTTTCTTGCCGATCTTCAGCACATATTCCCCCGGCGCGAATGCGAAGGAAGCGTCGTCTTCCTTGCGTCCGTCAATGGTCACGGCGTTTTGCTTGCACATCCGGCGGGCATCGCCCTTGGAAGAGCACACGCCGCTCTCGCTCAAAACATCCACCAGCAGCGCCCCGGCCTGAACCGTGAAAACCTCGATGTCCTCAGGAATGCCCTGCTTGGCGAAAACGGCGTTGAAAGCCTCACGCGCTGCCGCGCCGGCCGTTGCCCCGTGAAACCGTGTCGTGATCTCCTGGGCCAGATCCTCCTTGGCGGTCTTGGGATGCAGGGCCCCGGAGGCAACCTGCTCCCGCAGGGTAGAAATCCGGTCCAGGGAACTGTCGGAAAGCAACTCGTAATAACGCCACATGAGCTCATCGGAGATGGACATCAGCTTGCCGAACATGTCGCCCGGAGCCTCGTCTATGCCAATGTAGTTGCCCAACGACTTGCTCATTTTCTGGACTCCGTCGAGGCCTTCCAGAATGGGCATGGTCAAAACGATCTGCGATGCCTGACCGTGCTCACGCTGCAGGTGGCGGCCCATGAGCAGATTGAACTTCTGGTCCGTCCCGCCAAGCTCCACATCGGCCCTGAGGGCCACGGAGTCGTATCCCTGGACCAGCGGGTACAGGAATTCGTGGATGGAGATGGGCTGGTTACCCTTGAAGCGCTTCTCGAAATCATCGCGCTCAAGCATGCGGGCCACAGTGTAACGCGAGCAGAGCTCAATGAAATCCGCAGCGGAAAACGTGTCCATCCAGGTGGAGTTAAAAGCGATTTCGGTTCGTTCTTGATCCAGGATCTTGAAAATCTGCTTCTTGTAGGTTTCGGCGTTGCGGAGAACCTCTTCGCGGGTCAATTTCTTGCGCGTTTCGGATTTTCCGGAGGGATCACCGATCATGCCGGTGAAATCACCGATCAGAAAAATGACCTGATGTCCGAGTTCCTGAAAATGCTTGAGCTTCTGGATCAGTACCGTATGCCCAAGGTGCAGGTCCGGAGCGGTGGGGTCAAAACCGGCCTTGATCCGCAGCGGAGTGCCGCTGCGCAGTTTTGTGATCAGTTCCTCTTCATTGATGATCTCGACGCTTCCGCGCCGGATCTGCTCAAGCTGCCGAGCAAGCTCCATATCTGTCATGACGGTTCCTGTTCTTTAAGATGCCCTGTATTGCCATGCCGAAATGCCGCGGCAATGGCCGTTATCCACTTCCATAAGCGCCCCGTTCAGCATGCACGGCCCCTTGGCCAGTTCAAAACGCTGGGGTAGTCCTGTCCGAAATCTGCGCAAAATTATGTCGTTGTCCATGCCCAGGCAGGAGTCTTCCGGACCGCACATCCCAAGATCGGAGATGTAGCCGGTCATTCCGTCCAAAATTCGTGCGTCATTGGTCTGAACATGGGTGTGCGTGCCGACCACTGCCTGAACCCGCCCGCGCAGCAGATGGGCCAGTGCGCGCTTCTCCGAGGTGGCTTCGGCATGCATGTCGACCACGATCACGGCCTCGGGCGGAGCCTTTGCGACCAGAGTCTCGGCAACCGCGAACGGGCAGTCGATGGCTTCCATGAAGGTCCGGCCTTGCAGATTGACGACCATGAGCGGCGGCAGGTTTTCACCCAGTTCGTAAACGCCCGCGCCACGTCCCGGCGCCACTACGGGATAATTGCCCGGACGCAGCAGCCACGGTTCATTCTCAAGCGCTGGGCGGATGTCGGGAAATTTCCAGACATGGTTGCCGGTGGTCAGGACATCGACGCCGCATCTGTGCAGCTCCTGGGCGCTTTTGGCCGAGAGCCCAAGTCCGCCGGAAGCGTTCTCGCCGTTGGCCAGGACCACGTCCAGCTCCAATTCCTGACGCAAACGCGGCAGATGATCCTTGACCATCTGCCGCCCGCTATTTCCTACGATGTCACCAAGAAAGAGAATCCGCATTCGGGAACTATTTGGCAATGCCAACGGCCCTCTTTTCGCGGATGACCGTAACCCGGATCTGACCGGGGTAGGTCATCTTTTCCTCTATCTGCTTGGCGATATCCTTGCTCAGCATGTAGATCTGGTCGTCGTTGACCGCCTCGCAATCCACCATGACGCGAACTTCGCGGCCGGCCTGAATGGCGAAGGCCCTGCTCACGCCGGTAAATCCGGTGGCGATCCCTTCGAGCTCCTCAAGGCGCTTCACGTAGCTCTCCAAAAGCTCCTTGCGCGCTCCGGGGCGTGCTCCGGAGAGGCTATCAGCGGCCTGGACCAGCACGGCATAGACGGACTTTGGCGGGACATCCTCATGGTGCGCGGCGATGGCGTGCACGATTTCGGCGGACTCGTTGTACTTCTTGGCCAGATCGGCACCGATGAGCGCATGCGGGCCCTCGACTTCGTGGTCCACGGCCTTGCCCAGATCATGCAGCAGGCCGGCCCGCTTGGCCTTCTTGATGTCCAGCCCAAGCTCGGCGGCCATGATTCCGCACAAAAAAGCAACCTCAAGGGAATGCTGCAGAACATTCTGGGTAAAACTGGTGCGGAAGCGCAGCTGCCCCAGCAGGCGGACAATCTCGGGATGAATTCCGTGCACGCCGAGATCGAAAGTGGCCTGCTCGCCGATTTCACGGATCTGGACATCCATCTCCTTTTCGACCTTCTTGACGATATCCTCGATACGTGCGGGATGAATGCGGCCATCGCTGATCAGCCTTTCCAGCGAACGCTTGGCCACCTCGCGGCGCAACGGGTTGTATGCGGACAAAATGACCGTTTCCGGCGTGTCGTCGATAATCAGGTCCACACCCGTAGCCGCTTCAATGGCCCGAATATTGCGGCCTTCACGGCCGATAATGCGGCCCTTCATGTCTTCACTGGGCAACTCCACCGAACTGACCGTATGCTCGGAGACATAATCGCCTGCGTAGCGCTGAACCGCGCTGGCAATGATCCTCTGCGCCTTGCGATGCGCGGTCTCCTGCGCCTCGACCTCGATCACCCGCACCATCTTGGCCGCCTCATGGCGAGCCTTGCTCTCAATTTCCTGCATGAGGCGGGCGCGTGCCTCTTCGGCGGTCAATCCGGAAATTTCCTCCAGGCGAGTCTGCTGGGCAACGATCAGCTCCTGCAGCCCCTCCTCCTTCTCCTCGACGGCGCGCTCCTGCTTGGCAACCTTCTTTTCAAGGCTGACCAGCTCGCTTTCCTTCAAGGCCAGGGACTCCACCTTCTTTTCCAGACGCTCTTCCTTGGCCTGCAGCCTGGCCTCGTTCTTTTTCAGCTCGCGCTCACGGTCCTTGGCATCCTGTTCGACTTCCTTCTTCAGGGCAAAAACCTCGTCCTGGGCCTGGAGCAAAACCTCTTTCTTGTGCGCCTGCGCATCTTTCTTGGCTTCATCCAGAATCCGCTCGGACAATTTGCGAGCGTCGTCGTTCTCTTGATCGGTGATGTATTTTTTGAACAAAAAACCCGCAACCGCACCAAGCCCGGTGCAAATGAAAGCGGTGATTATGATCTGGCTGGTCATGGAAACTCCTTGGCACAATATATTTAAGATGGCTGCGCAACGACCATGATACGTCGTCCCTGTCCTTAAATCGGACTGACGAGACAACAGCGCGAGCGCTTAATTACGATCGGCAAGGAGTGTATGAGAGACTGGCTGTTGGAAGGGGCGAACCAGATAAAAGCCCCGGAAGGCAGTGTTGGGAATCATTTTGAACCTCTTAAGTTAAGAGGGGGTTGGCTACAGCCCATCAGGCTTCTTCGGCTGCCCGAAGCGTGCACACAAGACCGTTGTAAGCTACCCGTATTGCGCTTTATTGGCTCAAAAACGCATCACCAATCACTGACCCTCCAGGGTACTTGTTCACTATTCTTCAGGACTATCTATCTTCGAAAGAAGCTGCTGCAACGTGCCTTCAAGTTGCGACATCTTCCCTTGATCATGTAAATAATCGTCGGCCAGACTCAACGCCAGGTATGTCAGAAGCCGCTCCTTGCTCATGTGACTGACCCGCCCTTCGAGATCCTTGTAGCGCTGATGAACCAGGTCAACAGCTTTATGAATCCGCTCGGGCGAGACGTCGGCCGCGAAGGAAAGATCGAGGCCGAGCACTGTCAAATTGTATCCTGGCATTACTTAGTTTCTATCAACCTCTTGCAGGCTGTTCAAGATATTTTCCACCCTGGACAGAACGGCCTCCTTGGTCTGCCGCTCCTGCTCAAGGGACTCCTTTAATTGCATATTCTCAAGTTTCAAGGCTTCCTGGCGCTCCAGTAGGAGGGTTATCTTCTCTGTCAACTGATTAAGAATATCCATAAGTTATCCTAGGATTGAAGTGATTTTTTCTTGCGGTCCAAATTCGACTGTCTGGCCCTGGCCACGCACAGGGCACCATCCGGAACATTTTTAGTAACCACTGAACCGGCGGCGACAAGAGCGCCGGCTCCCACGACCACGGGAGCGACCAACGCCGTGTTGCTGCCGATAAAGGCGTTTTCATGAATTTCGGTGCGATGTTTCTTCGCGCCGTCATAATTGCAGGTGATGGTTCCCGCGCCGATATTCACTCCAGGACCGATATCGCTGTCGCCCAGGTAGGAAAGATGTCCAGCCTTGGCGCCGGCATGGAGCACGGATTTCTTGACTTCGACGAAATTGCCCACGCGCGCGTCCTCTCCGATATCGGAGCCGGGTCTGATCCGACCGTACGGGCCAACACTCGCTCCCGCCCGGATGTGAGATCCTTCAATATGAGAAAAGGATTTCACTTGGCAAGGACCAAGAATCGAATCCTTGATCCAGCAATGAGAAGAGATAAACGCGCCGCGCTCGATTCGCGAACAGCCGTAAATTTCGCATGGCCCCATTATTTCGGCACCGGGAGCGACGGCAACGTCGGGCCCGATGAAAATTGTCTCGCAATTACGAAGGATGACTCCTGAATCGAGCAAGCCTTCCACGATCTGGCGACGCAGGGAATCTTCAAAACGAACCAGCTCTCGTGGCGAATTGATCCCCCGCAAAAGGTCCGAGCTGCCAAACGGCAATCCCGCGACCGGCAACCCTGCGGCAGCGCAGATGGCGATCATCTGGGTCAGATAATATTCCTGCTGGGCATTGTTGCGGTCCATCTTTTCCAGCAGAGGCCCACAGCGCTTAACGTCGAACACATAGACCCCTGAATTGACCTCAAAAACCTCACCGCCATGATCCGCTGCACAGAAATCCTTTTCTTCTACCACCCGCTCCACGCAGCCCTCGGCATTGCGGATGACTCGGCCGTACCCAAAGGGATTTTCAAGCCGCAAGGTCAACATACCCATGCCCGCGTTACGGGCAGCGCATAATTCAACCAAATCGGCTATGGCATCAACCGGAACGTGCGGGGTGTCTCCGTTGAGTACGCAAAGATAAGAAATGCCAGAGGCGGCAACGCGCTCCCACGAGAGCATGACCGCATGTCCCGTGCCCAGTTGCTGCTCCTGCTGGACAAACTGTCCCTTTTGCCCCGGAAAGCAGTCTTCAACCTTTGCGGACTGAAAACCGACCACGGTCCAGACCTGAGCCGCAGGCACGTGCGTCAACGCGTCATAAACATAGCCAAGAAGCGGCTTTCCCAAAACCTGCTGTAAAACCTTGGGGGAATCGGAGTGCATGCGCGTGCCTTTGCCCGCTGCCAAGATGACGTATCCCAGTTCTGGCTTCATGATTTTCCTCGAAAAGTATTCGGCTCTGTCCTTTCAAATAATACTCTCGCTGGCTTTTGAGCCACGCAACCAACAAAAAAGCGCTCAATGCCAAGGTTCCCTGAGAGCCCATTTCACGATAACTGTCCAAAAATTCTTAATCTTTGATATCGGTATATTATATTATTCTCAAGATTGAATAGTCGTAAAAAAAAAAGCAGGCTCCGAAGAGCCTGCTTTCTAGATACCGTGATTGTCGGTCATTACATGCGGCAAGTGCCTTCACTTACAGCTGTCTGCCGGCATTTCATGCGATGAAGTGCTCTGGCCAATGCAGCCTGCACGGCTGCGTGATCCAATTTCTCCTGTTGCTGCTTGGCGCGCTGCTCGGCTCTGTCCTGAGCTCTGCGAGCTCTTTCCAGATCGATGTCTTCAGCTCTTTCCGCAACTTCGGCAAGAACCGTCACCTTTGCAGGGGAGACTTCGGCAAAACCGCCGGCAACAAAAACGAAGTACTTCTTGCCGTTGAGTTTGTAGTAAAGGCTCCCGATACCAAGTGCAGAGAGAAACGGGATATGATTGGGCAGGACACCGAATTCGCCATTGATGCCGGGAGCGCCGACATAATCGACCTCTTCCTTGAGCACCATCTTGTCTGGTGTCACTATTTCAAGCGTAATTGTTTTAGCCATATCAATACCCCAGAGCAAGAATTACTGTTTCTTGGCGTTTTCCAATGCCTCTTCAAGTCCGCCTACCATGTAGAAGCAGGACTCCGGAACAGAATCGTGCTTGCCTTCAATGATTTCCTTGAAGCTCTTGATGGTCTCTTCAAGCTTAACATAGCGGCCTTCCTTGCCGGTAAACTGGGCGGCAACGAAGAACGGCTGGGACAGGAAACGCTGAATCTTGCGCGCTCTGGAGACGGACAGCTTGTCTTCGTCAGACAGCTCGTCCATGCCCAGGATCGCGATGATGTCCTGCAGATCCTTGTATTTCTGGAGCAGACGCTGCACGGCACGGGCAGTCATGTAGTGGTCCATGCCGATGACGTTGGGATCCAGAATGCGGGAGGTGGAGTCAAGAGGATCCACCGCAGGATAAATGCCAAGCTCCGCGATCTGACGGGACAGAACGATGGTTCCGTCAAGATGCGAGAAGGTCGTTGCAGGTGCGGGGTCGGTCAAGTCGTCGGCAGGGACGTAAACGGCCTGAACCGAGGTAATGGAACCCGTTTTGGTAGAGGTGATGCGTTCCTGCAGTTCACCAAGGTCGGTACCCAGCGTCGGCTGGTAACCAACAGCGGAAGGCATGCGGCCAAGAAGCGCGGAGACTTCGGAGCCTGCCTGGGTGAAACGGAAGATGTTGTCGACGAACAGCAGCACGTCCTGGTTTTCTTCGTCACGGAAATATTCCGCAGCGGCCAGAGCGGTCAGCGCAACGCGTGAACGGGCTCCCGGAGGTTCGTTCATCTGACCGTAGACGAGGCAGGCTTTATCCAGAACGCCAGCTTCTATCATTTCATGGTAAAGGTCGTTTCCTTCGCGTGTGCGCTCACCAACACCGGCGAACACGGAGATGCCACCGTGGTTCTTGGCGATGTTGTTGATCATTTCCATGAGAATAACGGTCTTGCCGACGCCGGCACCACCGAACATGCCCATCTTTCCACCCTTGGGAAAGGGAACGAGCAGGTCAATAACCTTGACGCCGGTCTCCAGCACTTCAATCTTGGTGGACTGCTCCGTGAAACCGGGAGCAGGACGATGGATGGGGTACATCTTCTCGGAGGAGATGGGACCCTTTTCATCCACGGGGCGACCAACGACGTTCAGGATTCGTCCCAGGGAAGCCTTGCCGACGGGCACCTGAATGGGCTTGCCCGTGTCCTTGCCGATCTGACCGCGAACAAGACCATCGGTGTTGTCCATGGCGATGCAGCGGACGACGCTGTTGCCAAGATGCTGCGCGACTTCGACAACCAAGTTGTCTTCCTCGGCGTCAATGGTCGGGTTCGTAATGAGAACAGCGTTCAAAATACTCGGAAGATTGCCTTCGGCAAACTCCAAGTCAACAACAGGTCCGATGACCTGCACTATTTTACCGGTATTAACAGCACTCATGCGTTATGCCCCCTTATCCTTTCAGTGCCTCGGCACCGCCTACGATGTCCATTAATTGGGTGGTGATACTTGCCTGGCGCGCCTTGTTGTAGACTTTGGTCAGGCTGCCGACCATTTCGTCGCAGTTCTTTGTCGCGTTATCCATGGCCGACATGCGAGCTGCGTGCTCACTGGCCGACGTGTCGAGCAGGCCGCGATACATCTGAACTTTGACATACCTAGGCAGCAGTTCGGCCAAAAGGCCTTCCACTGACGGTTCAAAGATGTATTCGCTCGAAGCACCGGCCGTAGCCTCAACTTCTGGCGTTTCGGCGGGGAGAATCTGCGACCATGTCGCTTCCTGCTTCGCGATGTTTACGAACTTTCCGTAAACAATGTGCACTTCGTCAAACTGTCCAGAGAGGTATCCGTCAATGACGAGATTTCCTGTTTCGCTTGCCAACTGAAAATCAAAATGAGTCATGTTTTCAGCGTAAGCGGTAGTAATCTCGAATTTTGTCTTGCGGATGAAGTCTCTGCCTTTCTTTCCAATGCAGATAAACTTGACCGTCTTGCCTTCTGCTTCCTTCTGCTTGGCCAGCCTGTTGGCGGCATTGCACAAGTTCGCGTTGAAACTGCCGCACAGCCCTTTGTCCGAAGTCACCAGTACAATTCCGATGTTCTGAATGACCTCGCGCTTTTCAAGCAAGGGATGCGCGCTGGCGTCGGCGCGGGAAGCCAGATCGATAAGAATGTCATTGAACTTATCAGCATAGGGACGAAAGCGCTCGATGCGGCTCTGAGCACCGCGCAGCTTTGCGGAAGCGACCATGTTCATCGCTTTCGTAATCTGCTTGGTCTTCTTTACACCGACGATTTTGTTCTGAATGTCCCTGAGTGATGCCATTTACGACTCCTTAAACGATCCTAGGCTTTGAAACCGGCTTTGAACTCATTGATCGCATCAGCCAGCTTCTTTTCGGTTTCACTGCCAAGGTCCTTGGTCTGAACGATTTCAGCCAGGACGTCGGATTTCTGGTTGCGCATGAAGTCAACCAGTTCGGCACCGAAGCGGATGGCGTCGGTCACTGCGATGTCATCGAGGAAACCGCGGGTACCGGCGTAAAGAACTGCAACCTGCTCTTCGACGGGCATTGGCTGGTACTGAGGCTGCTTGAGCAGTTCAACCAGACGCTCGCCACGGGTCAGCTTGGTCTTGGTGGATTTGTCCAGGTCGGAACCGAACTGCGCGAAAGCGGCAAGTTCGCGATACTGGGCCAGATCGAGACGCAGCGTGCCAGCAACCTTCTTCATGGCCTTGATCTGTGCGGCGCCGCCAACTCGGGATACGGACAGACCGACGTTGATGGCGGGGCGGATGCCGGCCATGAACAGGTTGGGCTCAAGGTAGACCTGACCGTCGGTGATGGAGATAACGTTGGTCGGAATGTACGCCGAAACGTCACCGGCCTGGGTTTCAATTACAGGCAGGGCGGTCAGGGAACCGGCGCCCAGGCTGTCGTTGACCTTGCAGGAGCGCTCCAGAAGTCTGGAGTGGAGATAGAAAACGTCGCCGGGGAAAGCTTCGCGTCCCGGAGGGCGGCGCAGAAGCAGTGACATCTGCCGGTAAGCGACGGCCTGCTTGGAAAGATCGTCATAAACGATCAGGGCATGCTTGCCGTTGTCACGGTAGAATTCCGCCATGGTGCAACCGCAGTAGGCAGCGATGAACTGCAGCGGAGCCGGCTCGGAGGCGGTGGAGGAAATGACGGTGGTGTATTCCAGGGCGCCGTTCTGACGAAGGGCTTCAACCACCTGGGCGACAGTGGAACGCTTCTGGCCGATGGCGACGTAGAAACAGTGAATGTCACTGTTCTTCTGCGCGATGATGGCGTCAACGCCAACCGCGGTCTTGCCGACCTGACGGTCGCCGATGATGAGTTCGCGCTGGCCGCGGCCGATGGGCGTCATGGCGTCGATGGCCTTCAGACCCGTGTACATGGGCTCATGTACGGATTTACGGGCGATGATGCCGGGAGCCTTGATTTCAACGTTACGGAACTGATCCGTCTGGATCGGTCCGAGACCGTCGATGGGGTTGCCCAGAGGGTCGATGACCCGGCCCTGGACAGCGTCACCGACGGGAACCTGGAAAATCCGGCCCGTACGTTTGACGATGTCGCCTTCCTTGATGTGCTCCGTCTCGCCGAGCAGGGCGACACCTACGGAATCTTCTTCAAGGTTAAGGACCATTCCCATGACGTTACCGGGGAACTCGAGGAGTTCCATTGCCATCGCGTTTTCGCAGCCGTAAACGCGGGCGATACCGTCACCCACTGACAAGACCACGCCAGTTTCGCTCATCTCAACCTTTTTCTCGTAATTCTTGATCTGGCCTTCGATGATCTGGCTAATTTCTTCTGCTTTAATCTGCATAGCCTCTACTCACCCCTTTTGATATTTTCTTTCAAAATTTGCAGCTGAGCGCGAATACTGGCGTCAAGGATCTTGTCACCGATCTTGAGCATAAGCCCGCCAATAATCTCCTGATCCACTTCGTAATCAAGGACCACTTGCTGGCCCGACTCGCGTTGCAATTTATCGACAACGTTCTTCTGCACAACATCGGAAAGCTTTACAGCCGTCACCAGCTTGCCGCGAAGAACACCCTGGGCTGAATCCAAAAGCGTTCCATAGGATGCGTTGATCTCGGGGAGAAAAGACAATCTGTTTTTGTCCGCGAGCAGCAGACAAAAATTCCGAACCATGGCGCAGGGCGCCACCTTGTCCAGAATCTTGATGATTACCCCTCTCTTTTCTTCCACACCAAAAATGGGGTTGCGGAAGATCTTCGTGAGCTCAGGCGCATTCTCCAGGAGTCCAGCCAGCCTGGCCAAGTCGTCACCGTATTTCGCCATCGCACCCTTGTCGGACTGCGCTTGCGCAACGGCGAACAAAGCCTTGGCATACCGTCTTGCTACGATATTCCCAGTCAATTGAGCACCACCTTTTTAAGATATTCGTTGACCAAATCTTCGTGATCTTTCTTTTTGAGCTGCTTCTTGACAAGATCTTCAGCGGCAGTGGTAATCTTTTCGGCCAGTTCTTCACGGATGGCGTCGATAGCCAACTTGGCTTCCTGGGCCGCCGATACTTCAGCCTGAGCCCTGATCTGAGTAGCCTGGGCCTCCGCTTTGTCGATAATCGCCTGACGCATGGCCTCACCCTGAGCCTTTGCATCATCCAGAATCTTGGCTTTTTCCGCCTCAAGATTCGCGATACTCGCCTCAACTTCAAGCAAACGCTTTTCGGCATCTTCCTTGCGTTCGTCGAGATCGGCAAGGTCCGTCTCGATCTGCTTGGTGCGCCCGGACAGCAGGTCCGCGATACGCTTGCCCGCGAACTTATAGATCAAGAACGCGACAATGCCGAAATTGATTACGCGATAGAGAAGGTCGAGCAGCTTGTTGTGCCCCCCGCCATCTCCCTCGCTGGCGAAAGCTATCGCCGCGCAGAGAACCAGTGCTGCCGTCACCAATCCGACAGTCTTGAACTTTTTCAAAATTCCGCCCTCCTTATATGAAAAAGTAAATCTATGACACATAAGAAAATCCCGAACCTATCAAGCCTTGCTCAACACCTTGTTGGCGACGTTCTTGGCATAGGTGGCGACTTCTTGGCGCAGAGCCTTGAGGGCTGTCTGCTTCTGACCGTCGATCTCCTTTCGGGCGGCGGCAATCTTTTCGGCGGCTTCGGCTCCGGCCTCGGCCAAAACGGAAGACTCCACCGCGACGCCTTCAGCCTTCAGGGCTACCCGCATCTGCTGAGCTTCAACACGGGCTCCGCTCAGTGCGACCTTGTAGCTCTCAAGCTTGGCCTCCGCCTTGGCGGCGAAATCCTCGATGGATCCCAGCTTCTGGCTCATGACCTCGGCCCGTTTCTTGATGATCCCTCGGATGGGACGATACAAGATCAAATTCAAGACCGTCAGGATGACCATAAAGTTCACGAGCTGAACAAAAAAAGTGTAATCTAGATCAATCATGCCGCCCCCTAAAAAGTATGTGAATTTTTGTTCAAAGTCACAGGGCCTCTATCTGATTCCCATTTTCGTGTCAAAATCTTTTTGGACAAAGCATCAGCAAAATGATTGGCATGGCATGGGTTTTCGTAGTTTGTTCGGAATTTCACGTGTCTAGCTCGCGCTTTTCTTTTCGAAAAAAAAGTGGGTCGCTCACGTCGCGTCCACGCCTTCTTTCGGATTGGCGGCCAAAAAAAATCTGGCCGCATGAAAACACCAAAAACTGTCAGCCTTTTTTGAAAACGAAACGGCGCATGGCCACATTGAGAACGAGTCCGACCATGCAAAAGTTGACCACGGATGCACTGCCTCCATAGCTGATGAAGGGCAGTGGAATTCCGACGACAGGCATGATCCCGAGCACCATGCCGATATTGATGAGGATCTGCCAAAAGAAATAAAAGAAGACCCCGGCCGCGAGGTAGCTCCCGAAATCGTCCTTGGCTTCCATGGTGACGATGTAAATCTGATAGAGAAAAGAACAGAATAGAATGAGCAGCATAATGGACCCGAAGAAGCCCCACTCCTCGCCGAACACGGCAAAAGCGAAGTCCGTATGCTTTTCCGGCAGGAAGCGCAGCTGACTCTGGGTGCCTTCCAAAAAGCCCTTGCCCCAGAACCCTCCTGAGCCAATCGCAATCTGGGACTGGATGATGTGGTAACCGGCTCCGAGCGGATCATTACCCGGGTCAAGAAAAGTCATTATGCGCTGCTTCTGGTAGTCGTGCAGAAAAAACCAGCCAAATGGGATCATGATCGGCAGCACGACAACCAGCACCTTGAACACGGAGCCGGTGACTCCCTTGAAAAGGATCATGCCCCCCAGAATGAGCAGGATGTTCAAGGCCGACCCGAGGTCAGGCTGTTTGACCACCAGGACAGCAGGCACCAGCCCGACAAGGAGCGCCTTACCCAGGTTGAGCCAGCCCAGCTTGCCTTCCATACGCGCCATCAGTCTGGCGCCAAGGATCAAGACCGCGATTTTTGTCAGCTCCGTGGGCTGGAGATTGAAAAACCCGAGATCAAGCCATCTCTTGGCTCCGTAGATGGTTTTCCCGGCAACACTGACTCCGAGCAGCAGAACCAGGCAAAGGATGAAATACGGCCACGAAACAGATTTCAGATGACGATAGTCTATCAGCACCAACGCAGTCATCACGCACAGGCCGACCCCGCCCCAAAGCAGTTGCTTGTTGAAATACGTGTCGATTTCAAGGCCGGAAGCAAGGCGCAGGGTGCTGGCCGAATAGAGGTTCATGACCCCGACAAGAAAAAGGAGCGCCGTCAGGATCAAAAGACCCCAATTGATATGAAATATGAGTCGTCTATCGAACATTTTCTTTCCTGGTCAGTCCCCTGATCGCACATCCAGAAGCACATCGAGCACTGCCCCGGCCACCGGCCCCGCGTCCGAGCCTCCATGACCGCCATGTTCCACCATGGCCACGACCACAAAACGCTTTCCGTCCTTTTCACCAAAACTGGCCATCCAGGCGTGATCCCTGTATTTGTAGGGGATCTCCTGGGTCTTTTTCTTCTCGTATTTTTCCTGCAGTTTCACGACCTGGGCCGTGCCGGTCTTGCCTCCGACTCTCAGGCCGGGCCTGCGAAGAACCCGGGCAGTGCCCCGTTCTTCCTCCACCGTGGCCACCATGGCGTCGAGAACCAGCTTCCTGGTCGCGGGTCGCATGGGCAGTTCACCCAGCACGTCAGGCTCTTCGGACAAAAGGAGCGTCGGCCGCAAAATTTTCCCGTCGTTAACCAGCGCCGCAACAAATCTGGCCACCTGCAGGGGGGTGGTCAAGGTGTATCCCTGGCCGATGGCGAAGTTCAAGGTCTCGCCGCCCTGCCACTTCTCTCCGAAGCGGTTCAACTTCCATTCCGGGGTGGGCATGTTGCCGGCCCGCTCGTGGGGCAACTCCACGCCGGTCTTGGCCCCGAACCCACAGCGGGTCGCAAAATCGCTGATAGCCTCCACCCCGAGCTGTTCTCCCAACTGGTAATAATAGACGTCGCAGGACTCGCGCAGAGATTTCTTGAAATCTGTGGTTCCATGCCCGCCCTTGTTCCAGCACCTGAAGACACGCTTGCCGAGCTTGTAGCTGCCGGAACAAAACACCGTCGAGGAAGGCTTGACCGTGCCACTCTCAAGCCCAAGCCCGCCCACTGCGAGCTTGAAGATAGAGCCGGGCGGATAGGTGCTTTGCACCGGCCGGTTCTGCAGGGGATGCAAAGGATCCTCCAGCAGCTCCTTCCATTTCGCATGGCTGATGCCGACAACAAACTCGTTGGGATCGTAGCTGGGCAGGCTGACCAACGCCAGCACCTCGCCCGTGTCGGCGTCCATGGCCACGACCGATCCGGCCCGGCCGTCCAGCGCCTTGGTCGCGACTTCCTGCAAGGGCAAAGAGATGCTCAGATTGAGGTCCTCGCCCATCACCGGCGAAGAAACAATCCGCGAGGACAGCACTCGGCCCGAGGCATCGACTTCAAACTCTTGAAGCCCCTTGGTCCCGCGCAACCTGCGTTCGAGCATCAGCTCCACGCCCTGCTTGCCGACGTTGTCGCCCAGTTGCAGATCAGGGTCGTTGTTGAGTTCTTCTTCGTTGGCCCGAGCCACATATCCAAGGACATGCGCCAGGGTCTCCCCATGGGCGTAGGAACGCTTGGGCCGCACGGCAATGACAAGCCCGGGCCAGTCCTGCCGGTGCGCCTCGACCAGGGCCACCAGCTCAAACGGAATGTTGGGCACGATGACCTGTTCGTCGAAATGCTTGACCCGCTTGCGGCCGATTTCGAAGGCTTTTTGCAGTTCGTCCCGGGGCTGACCGGTCCAGCGGCTGATCTGGTCCAGGGTTTTAGGAATGTCCGGACAGTCCTCGCGCACCAGCGCCAGGGCGTAGGCGGGATTGTTTTCCGCCAGCAGCACTCCGGTACGGTCCCGGATGATGCCTCTTGGGGAAAACATGGTGCTTTGTCTGGTTCTGTTCTCCTGGGCGCGTCCCTGATAGAAATCACTCTTGTAAATCTGCAGGTACCACAGCCGGATACCGAAGATGCAAAAGAGGATCACCAGAAAAACGAGCAACAGCGGCGGGCCGGAAAATATCTGGGGCCGCTCCGGGGAGTTAAACGCGCCCATTTCTGCCTCCGCGCCTGTAAATCAAGAGGGCCGTACCCCAGAAAAACACGTATGCGGCCCACTGCCTGGCAATCCAGGACCAGGGAGAATACGGCCGGGCCGGCAGTTCCTGAAAGCTGATCGCCCCGCTGAGCACCACCCAGGACCAGCAAGCCAGCAGCAAGGAAAACAGGATTATGAAAAGAGGATTCTCCGGCTCAAGGAGCCATTTCGAAAGCAGAAAAAAGACCAACATACCGGCATAAAATAGAATGCTCACGCCAAAAACCAGATTTCCCCCTCCCTCCTGAACAAGAACCCACAGCGCCCCCATCCAGAGCGCGGTCCACCACTGTCCGGTTTGCAGGCAAATAAGCACGCCGGGAGAAAGGAAATCAAGTCCACCGGACAGTTCCTGCGCCCAAAGGGCGATGATCAGAAAGTCTGTCCACCAGATGATCGCGGGAATTTGACCCTTTTTAGAAGTCGAGGGATGCGCGGCTGAGAGTCTCACGGCTTCTTGCGCACAGGGTGCCGGGTAATGGTGGAAGGCTCCGGGACGGGCGGAGGCGTCACAGACGGACCGGCCGCGGGAGGAGCTTGGGCAGCGGGCTTGTCTTCCGGGCTCTTTTCGTCCCCCGGGGGAACATCCGGGGAGGACGCATTGGTCACCGCCGGAGTCATGACGGGCTGGCCGGCATCGAATCCGTCGGTGCGGCTCAGGACCAGCAGTTCCTCGTAATAGCGCAGGGCGAGAAGAGGTTCGGCGTAGACCCTTTGAAACAGGGAGACATCCGCCGGAGTGACTTCCACCACCCTGGCCACGGGAATGCCCTTGGGAAAGACACCGCCCAGCCCGGAGCTGAGCAATATCTCCCCGGGGCTGACCGGATCGTTGCGGGGGATGAACTTGACTTCAAGGAAAGCTCCGGCGCCCTGCCCCTGCACGATGGCCGGGACACGCCCCTCGCTGGTGATGACGGGAATCCGGCTGGAAGGATCGGATAGGAGAACCACGGAGGAAAAATGAAGACCCGGCTTGGCGATTCTTCCGACAACGCCCTTGGGCGAGATGACCGGGTCGTTGAGTCCCACGCCGTGGCGCAGCCCCACATCGACAAGTATGGTTTCAAGAATGGCGTTGGGACCGAGCTTCTGGCCGATGACCCGCCCTCCGCGCATCTCCCAGGAGGCCTCGGGGCTGAAACGCAAAAGCGAGGTCAGGCGATCGGCGGACTTGGCCTTCTCGGAAACGCGGGTCAGCTCCTGTTCGAGCTCCCGCACCCGCAAGACCAGGTCCTCGTTCTCCTGACGCACTCCGACCAGATAGACGTAGCGCGACCAGAATTCATCGACGTTGTTTTGCAGCCATCTCCCCGGGGCCAGGACCCATCCGGTCAACTCCAGCCCGGTCAAGGCCGCCAGGCGATCGAGGTAGCCCGTCTTCCAGTTCCATGTGTACATGGAAAAATAGAGAAACAGGGGGAGGAAGAAAAACAGGACCAGACGTTTGAAGCGAGGGGACATCACTCTACTCGATGGTTACCTCGCGCAGGACATCCAGATTGTCCAAGACCTTGCCGGAACCCAGCGCCACTGTGGACAGGGGATCATCGACCACGGTGATGGGCAGGGAGGTTTCCTCGCGCAGCAGGCTGTCGAGCCCTTTAAGGAGAGCGCCGCCGCCGGTCAGCACGATGCCCCGGTCGACGATGTCCGCCGCCAGTTCGGGCGGGGTCTGCTCCAGAGCGATGCGCACGGCCTGAACTATGGAATCGACGGGTTCGGAAATGGCCTTGCGGACCTCCTCCGAGGTGATGGTGATGTTCTGGGGGATGCCTGAAACCAGGTCGCGGCCCTTGACGTCCATGACCAATTCCGGGTCCATGGGATACGCGGAACCGATGGTCGTCTTGATGTCCTCGGCGGAACTCTCGCCGATGAGCATATTGTATTTGCGTTTGACGTGCTGAAGAATCGCCTCGTCCATCTTGTCGCCACCGATGCGCACGGATTTGGAATAGACGATGCCAGCCAGGGAGATGACCGCCACTTCGGTGGTTCCACCGCCGATGTCGACGACCATGTTCGAGGTCGGCTCGGTGATGGGCAGATCCGCGCCGATGGCCGCGGCCATGGGCTCCTCGATCAGGAAAACTTCACGCGCGCCAGCGCTCTGGGCGGATTCGCGGACGGCCCGCTTTTCGACCTGGGTGATTCCGGTGGGCACACAGATGACTATGCGGGGCCGCACCAGCCGCCGGCTGTTGTGCACCTTGGATATGAAATGGCGAAGCATTGCTTCCGTGACTTCGAAATCGGCGATGACTCCGTCCTTCATGGGACGGATGGCCACGATGTTGCCGGGGGTACGGCCGAGCATCCGCTTGGCTTCGCTGCCCACGGCCAAAACCTTGTTGTTGCCCCGATTGTCGCGCTTGACGGCGACCACGGACGGTTCCCGCAGGACGATCCCCTTGCCCTTGACGTATACGCAGGTGTTGGCGGTGCCGAGATCGATCGCCAGATCGTTCGAAAAGAACCCCAAAATCTTATCCAAAATCCTGGACATATAGTTCCTCTTTTATCATGTTCAGCGCTGTAGGCTGGAAAAAGCGTCGCCCGTTCCGGAGCACGGACCACCACGGGACACGGATGGAGCGATCCCGAAAAAGATGTGTAATGAGCCGCACTGTTTATCTGAATTTCAACGCGCAGGCAACCCGCACCGCGACCATGCACAAACCTCAATCATACCAAGCATGTCTCCATACAGATTCTACCGACTGTCTCTCTACTTCAAGCAACGCTTCGGTCAGCGAATCCGCAAAATACCGCTGGACGCCGGCAGTTCGTGCCCAAACCGGGACGGCACCCTTTCCCGGAGCGGTTGCGCTTTCTGCAACCAGAAAGGAACCGGGACGGGCCTTGCCGAAACCGGCATGTCCCTGCGAGAGCAGTACTTCGCGTACCGGGAATTATCCAGGGACCGCGACACAGGCACGCGTTTTCTGGGGTATCTCCAGTCCTTCTCCAACACTCACGGACCCGCCGCGCGACTGCGGACGCTGCTGGAGGAATTGGCGGAAGTCCCGGACCTCATCGGACTGGCCATCGGTACCCGGCCGGATTGTCTCGATGAGGAAAAACTCGACATCCTGCAAAATTCGCCCTTCGAGGAAATCTGGCTGGACCTGGGACTTCAGTCGGCCCATGACGCCACCCTGAAACGCATCAACCGGGGGCATGACGCAGAGTGCTTTGCAACCTGGGCACGAAAAGCCGCGGAGCGGGGGATCAAGGTCTGCGCCCATGTCATCACGGGCTTGCCGGGCGAGAATTTGGCGGACTTCGAACAAACCATTCTCTTTGTCAACAGTCTGCCCGTGTCCGGCATAAAAATACATAATCTGTACGTCTGCCGGGACACACCGCTGGAATCAGCCTGGCGCGCCGGGAAGATCGAACTCCTCTCGCAGGAAGAATCCCAGACCTGGCTCGTGCGCGGACTGGCCCTCCTGCGACAGGATGTGGTCGTCCATCGCATCAACAGCGACCCCGAGCACGACGAACTGCTCGCACCGGCATGGGCCAACAAAAAAACCGCGTATCTGAACGCGGTCACACAGTTCCTGCATGACACGGACACATGGCAAGGCAAGGCTCTGGGACAAGATCGCCCGGAATGGATGAACCCCCCGAAGAAACGGAAACAACCATGAACGATTTTTCAGAAACCTTTGCAAACCGTTGGTTTTCGGTCACCTTCGTCTGGAAGGACGGGCTTCTGGTCCAGACAGACCTGAACGCCGAACTCAAGGCCGCCACCCCGCCAAAATCACCCTACGGAAGCGTATTGGAGCGAATAGTGACCCAGTACGGAGACCTTCATGTCGACGAATGGCCGGACCTGCCCCTGGACAGCCGAAACTTGAGCGAATTCACCATGAAGGTGCTGGACAACCTGCGCCTGCACGCGCCCAGAGGGATTGTCACGACCTATGGGCAACTGGCCGCACTCTGCGGCTCGCCCCGGGCGGCGCGAGCTGTTGGCGGGGTCATGACCAGAAACCCGTGGCCCCTGCTTTATCCCTGCCATCGGGTGCTGGCGGCCAATCTGGGGCTTGGCGGATTCGGCCCCGGCATCGAACTGAAAAAGACCCTGCTCACTCTGGAAAAGGCTCCTCTTCCGACTTGAACGCAGGGCGACGCAACTCCTCGTCGACCTGATCCGCATCTTCGGCGTAGAGCCTGACCAGATTGCGCAGATGCGCGAAGCTCGTCTCGTCCATACTGATGAAATCGATGGCCCCGTCCTGTCCGGCACGGATGATTCGCCCATGGATGTGCATGCGCAATCCAGACTCAAGTTCCAGGGTGATATCGCATTCCTTGCCCGGCAGAATCCACTCTTCCGTGGAACACGAGAGGCCCTTCAGGCTCAAATCGTGAACCTTCCCCCGGACTCTTTTGCCCTCAAATGCTATTGTCAGCGGAAATTCAAGGCTGACCCGGCTTCGTTTACGTCGCTCTTCTGACATGCTCCCTCCCGCCCATGCATGAACCATCTCTAAAAATCCGGATTTGTCGGCCGCGAATGCGGCAATTTCCGCTGAATCATCGCGGACAACACCATAAGCCAATTACGCGAATTTAAACTCCTCGTCGACACCCAACCCCGAGCCTCGCGCAACTGCCAACAAGGATGACCGCACGACCGGTCGCACCAGCCGCGCAGGCCCCCAAAAGAAAGCCCCGGAGCTTGGCCGGGGCTGACGTTTATTCCAGGAATATCTTTTTCTTGGGCCTGGGCGGCTCGGTCTTGGCCTCGGCCGGTTTCTTGCGACTTGGGCGTGGGACCTCCCTGGTCCGCGAGGCGCCTTCTTCGGCCGGAGCATCCGCAGGTCTCGGCCTTGGTTCCGCTCGTGGTGGGCGAGGAGTCTGCGCGGGAGCTACCGGAGCCGGCGCAACGCTTGGCGCAGCGGCGGGAGTCCCGGAGGATGAGCCCGCATCAGCCGCGACATCATTGCCACCCTCGGGCTTTGCAGCGGCGGGCTTGCGCGGACGGCGGCGACGACGCTTCTTGGGTGCGGCCGCCGGCTGCTCGTCTCCAGCCACATTTTCGGTGGCCGCGACAGGCGCCGGGGAGTCCTCCGCCGGAGCCTCGTCCTTGGGTTCCACCCGAGCGGGCGCAGGCTGCATAGCGGGCTTCGGCGGCCGGGGAGTCCGGGGGGCCTGACTCTTTTCCGGGCGGGCTTCCGGCGCAGAGGACGCAGGCTCAGCGGTCAGCTCGGGAGCAACCGCAGGAGCCGCGACAGGCGCGGAGGGCACCACCGGCTCGGAGGCCGTCACGGGTTCAGAGGCCGCCACCGGCTCGGATGAAGTCTGCCGAACTCCCGGCGCTTCCGATGACTTCTCAGGACGGGCCTGATCGCGCAGGGCGGCATCAGCGGCACCGGCCGGTTTCTTGCGGGACCGCTTGCGTCGGCGCTTCTCGCCTTCTGGCCGAACGCCCTCGGCCGGCAGAACGGCTTCATCTCCGGGCTGCTCGGCCTGGACAGCCTCGTCCCGCAACTGCGGCTGGGGAGCGGGCTGCCTAGGCGCTCTGGGCGCGGCAGGCTGGGCTGGGCGGGATTGGGGCCTGGCGGGACGTACCATGTCGACCAGTTTTTCCGAGGGCTGCTCCAGCGGGGCATGAAATGTACCCTGATAGAATTCATCCACCAGCATGGCTAACAGTGCGCGGGATTCCTCGTTGGCGGCAAGCTCGCCCACGGTGCGCATGAACCGCTGCATCCGCTCCTTTTGGATATTGTCGGCCTTGCGCAGACGGGCTTCAAGCAGGAACACGGCCCGCTGAGAGATGAGCGCTTCAAGCTCCTCGTCGGCGGGCAGGGGCTGCTCGATCATCGGGATGGAGAATTTCTTGGCGATCTGCTCAAGCTCAATCTCTTCCATACCCGACACAAAAGATATCGCGACCCCGGCGGCGCCGGCCCGTCCGGTGCGACCGGTGCGGTGCACATAGGCCTCGTGATCCTGGGGCGGCTGATACTGAAAGACATGGGACAGCTCGTGGATGTCGATACCTCGTGCGGCAACATCCGTGGCCACCAGGAACTTGAGCTTGTTCAGGCGCAGTTTCTCAAGCACCTCTTCCCGCGCGGCCTGGGTCAGGTCGGCGCTGATCTCGCCCACGTCGTATCCGAACCGCCGCAGCACTGTGGAGACAAAATGCACGTCCGCCTTGGTGTTGCAGAAGATGATGGCCGAGGCCGGGTTCTCCTGCTCGATGATCTTGACGAGGATGCGGCTCTTCTGCATGGCCGGAACCTTGTAAACCACATGCAGGACGTCGCTGACGTGAACCTGGGACTGGCTCAGGGACACAAAAATCGGATCCTTCAGGAACTGCTGGGCCAGACGTTTCACGTGCCCGGGATAGGTCGCCGAGAACATGGTCGACTGCAGCCCGCGCGGCAGGTAGCGCTGAAGCTGTTTCATGTCCGGATAAAAACCCATGGACAGCATGCGGTCGGCCTCGTCGAAGACCAGGATTTTCAACCGGTCCAGATTGAGGTTCCCTTTGAGCAGATGATCCAGGATGCGGCCGGGCGTGCCTATGATGAGCTGCGCCCCGTCTTCCAGTCCCTGGATCTGGCCCTTGTAGCCCACGCCGCCGTAAATGGAGAGCGGCTTGATGCCCGCTTCCCGGCCCAGTTCCTCGGCATCGCGAGTGACCTGCACGGCCAATTCGCGGGTGGGAACCAGGACCAGGGCCTGCGGCGCGCCAAGACCGGTGTCGATGCGGTCCAGAATGGGCAGCAAGAAGGCCCCTGTCTTCCCGCTGCCGGTCTGGGACTGGACCATGACGTCCTGTCCGCCAAGCATGTGCGGAATGGTTTGCACCTGCACCGGCATGAGCTCGGCCCAGTTCAAACGGGTCGCGGCAGCCTGCAGTGTCTGCGGCAGGTCGGCCATGGAAAATGCCTTGCCTTCGAAATTCTCGGCTTGGGAGCCCTCATTTTGGGCGTCACCAAAATCATTGTTGTCTGTCATACGTGTCCTACACAGTGTCTGCGTGCATGCGATCCAAAACTCCTAGCACCATTTCGATGACGGAATTACTGACCAGCATGCCCTTACGTGTCAGTTGAAGATGACCGGTCCGGAGGCGAACCAACCCGCTGGAGCGCAATTGCTCGACAGCCGGGTGGCGCCACGGAAATTCCGTTCCGGTCGTTGCCTTAAATTTATCCAGGTCAAGCCCGGCGCCCGTGCGCAGGGTCAGCATGACCATTTCCAGCCGGCGGGTCAGCGCCGACAAAACCTCCACCTCGTCTCGCGCCTCGCCCTTGGCCACAACCTCTGCATACTCTTCAAACGCCGAAGGGTTCGACCATCTGCGGCCCCCAATGGTGGAAACCGCCGCAGGGCCAAGCCCCAGATAGTCACGCCCGGCCCAATAGCCTTGGTTGTGGCGGCTCTCACGGCCCGGACGGGCATGGCTTGAAATTTCGTAGTGAGCGTATCCGCTCGATTCCAGAAATTCCGATCCGTCAAGATACATCCGGGCTCCAGTCTCTTCGTCCGGCAGGACCAGCGCCCCATCCTCGACCTTGCGCGTCAGAGCCGTGCCGTCCTCCAGACTCAGCCCATAACAGGAGAGATGCTCGGGTGCCAACTCCACGACCGCAGCCAGATCGTTCATCCAGCGATCCAGAGTCTGACCGGGCAGGCCCCAGATCAGGTCAAGGCTCAGGTTCGAGAAACCGGCAGCCCTGGCGGCGTGCACGGCACGACGCGCCTGCGCGCTGTCGTGTGGGCGTCCGAGCATCGCCAGCAGATCGTCCTGCAGGCTCTGCACCCCGAGACTGAGCCTGTTCACTCCAAGGCTCCGCACGCTGTCCAGAAATCCGGGCCGAAGCGCTGAATCCGGGTTGGCCTCCAGCGTGATTTCAGCCCCTGAACTCAGTTCAAAACAGGTATCGGCCGCACGCAGCAGGGCCTCGATCTGCCCGGGCTCCAGAAGCGATGGCGTCCCGCCCCCGAAATAGACCGACTCAAGTCGAACCCGGCCCAGACTCCGCCCCCAGCCCTCCATCTCCTGCAGAACCTGCCCTACATATAATTTCGCCGCCTCCCGGGAAAACGGGCCGGAATGGAAGGCGCAGTAACCGCATTTGCGCACGCAAAAAGGCACGTGAACGTAAAGCAGCATGGTCTAGACGCGCCTGCCAAGCTCCGAGGAGTAGCGCTCGAATTCGCTGTAAAGGCAGCCGCAGTACTGCTGCCGGTACATCCCCCAATCCTTCGACTGGGCAATGCCCTCCGACCAGCCTGAACGAAAATCCTGATAGTGAAACGCCACTCCCGAACCCTCGGCCAGATCGTGGCCCAAAGTCCGAATCTGTTCGTGCTTCTGGAATTTACTGTAAAGGAGCGTGGAGGTGAAGGCGTCGAAGCCACCGCGCCGGGCGATGGACAGGGTCCGCTCCAGCCGCAGGGAATAACACGGCAGACAGCGGTTCGGCTCACGATAGGTCACCGCCCGAAAATAGGCCTTGGGGTCGTACTCGTCATCCTTGAAGATGACCGGGATATCCAGGCGTTCGGCCATCTGGACCACGCCTTCCCGGCGACGCAGGTATTCCTGCAGGGGATGAATGTTGGGATTGTAATATAGGCCTGTCACACCCATCCCGGCCTCAAGCAAGGCCCGGACGGGTGTGATGGCGCACGGCCCACAGCAGATGTGAACCAAAATCTTCATGGAAGAACCTAGCAAAATGCGCAGTTGGGCGTTTCCGTGGGCATGACGAAGATCTTGCGACCGAATGTCTGCTCGAATTCCATGAGCTTTTCCCGCTTGCGGTTGACAAGGTACTGCATGAGATCCGCGTCGGTCTTGTAGGTGAACGTCTCGGAGCTCTTGTCCTTGCGCAGTTCGCGGTAGATGTCCTTGAGGGCCTGCATGGAGCGCCATTCCAGATTGCGGCGGGTGCCTGCCCCGGAGCAGTGCGGGCAGGGCTCCAGGCTTCCGGAAAGGGCCGAGGTGCCAAGACGCTGGCGAACGATCTCAAGCAGGCCGAATTTGGAGATGCGGCCTATGTCCGTGCGTGCACGATCGACCTTGAGAGCCTGGCGCAGCACCTTCTCCACCTCGCGGATGTGCTTGCCGTCCTTCATTTCGATGAAGTCGACCACGATCTGGCCGCCTATGTCGCGCAGCATGAGCTGGTTGGGGATTTCCTGCGCGGCCTCGATATTGGTCCGCAGGGCCATCTCCTTGAAATTCTTCTCTCCTCCGATCTTTCCGGAGTTGATATCGATGGCGGTCAGGGCCTCGGTGTGGTCGATGACCAGCTGTCCGCCGCTGGGCAGGTTGACGCTGCGGCTGAAAATCTTCTGCAGCTGCGCCTCGATGCGAAAACGCTCGTAAAGGGTCCGTTCGGTCTCGGAGTGAACCTTTATGAAGGTCTTGCGGCGGGGAAAAATAAGGGCTGCGAAATCCGTGATCTGCTTGGCGGTCTCGTCGTCATCGACCCAGCATTCGGCGATGTCGGGAGTGAGGTAGTCGCGGATGGCCCGAAAGGCCAGATCCTTTTCCTCATAGATAAGGGCCGGAGACTCGGAGGAGATGCCCTTCTTGCGGATGTCCTTCCACAGGCGCTTCAGGAACTGCAGATCACGGGACAGGCTGCTCTTGCTCTGGGATTCGCTGACCGTACGCACGATGACGCCCAGGCCCTCGTCGAGCTTGAGCTCCTCGACGACTTCCTTGAGGCGGTCGCGCTCCTTTTCGTCTTCGATCTTGCGGGAAATACCGAGCTGTTCGCGCCCGGGGGTGAGCACAAAATAGCGTCCGGGGATGGACAGATAGGTCGTCAGGAAGGCGCCCTTGGAACCGGTAGGTTCCTTGACCACCTGCACCAACACTTCCTGGCCTGGCTTCAGGACCTTCTGCAGGGGCGGATACTTGCCCCGGCTGGGCACGTCGCCCTGGTAGTATTCGGGATGGACCTCGTCGACCTGAAGAAATCCGTTCTTGTCCGCCCCGTAGTTGATGAAGGCGGCCTGCAGGGCCTGATCGACGTTGTGAATCTTGCCCTTGTAGATGTTGCCCTTGGTCTTGCTCTGATGGAGCATTTCAACATAATATTCGCACACCACGCCATCTTCCATGATGGCTACTTCCACCTGTTCACCAGGCAGCACGCTGATGAACATCTTGCGTTTCTGCTTCTCGCCCATAGATATCCTCAAATGAAAAAAGTTTCCGGCAAAGCCGGGGAAAAATAAAAATTTGCGTATCAAGAAACCGGAAAAAATTTGTGAAAACGAAGCGTGTGGCGCAGAAAACAGGACAATGACCGGACTCTGCCGGACGCACAGCACGCCGAGTATCAAGTATGTTCTTTAACCGGCCAACGGAGCTATAGCAAGAAAAACCATCTTCAGAGCCAGGGGGATTGCTTGACATACCATTATGCCGTGGCTACTCCCGCCTACGCACTTTACAGGAGGCCACATGCTCGAACCGGGACAGCTGGTAATGCTGCTCAACGCAAACGACAAGCGATATTTTGTTACTGCCCAGGAAGGGCAGGTAATGCATACAAATGAAGGACTTCTGCACCTTGACGAAGTCCGCGCCGCAGGCTGGGGACAACAGGTCATGACGCACAAGGGCTATCCCTTCACCGTCATGCGCCCCACCCTCTACGATCTGGTCAAGTCGGTGAAACGCCGCACCCAGATCATTTATCCCAAGGAAATCGGCTACATTGTCATGAAGCTGGGCATCGGGCCCGGTTGCCGCATCGTCGAGGCCGGCTGCGGCTCCGGCGGTCTGACCACGGCTCTGGCCTGGCTGGTCGGCGACACGGGCAAGGTCTACACCTACGAACGCCGTGAAGAATTCTACACGCTCTGCCGCCAGAATCTGGAGCGCATCGGCCTCTCCCACCGCGTGGAGCAGTTTCATCACGACATCGCCGAAGGTTTCCAGCCTCACGCCGCCGACGCCCTCTTTCTGGATGTGCGCGAACCTTGCGATTATATCCATCATATTCCGAACGCGGTTGTGCCCGGCGCGCCTGTCGGTTTCCTGCTGCCGACCACCAATCAGGTCCAGGATCTGCTGAAGTCACTGCAGGACGGCCCCTTCAGGCAGATCGAGGTGGTGGAGATATTCCTGCGCCACTACAAGCCGGTGCCCGAGCGTCTGCGCCCCGAGGACCGCATGGTTGCCCATACCGGCTTCCTGGTTTTCGCCCGCACCTTTGCCCAGCTTGACACGCCTGAAACCGAGGAGCCACAAGCCCTCCCGCAGGAAGACATGCCGCAGGAGCCTTTGACCGAAGATTGATCAGTCTTTAATTCATCTTCAATTTCAAGGATTTGCAAGTACCCACTTGCAAATCCTTTTTTTATTCCTGTATAAGACCTTTTTCCCCACCTTTTAACCCCGACCCCACGGCCGGACCCTGCCACCGCAAGGAGGAGTGCTGATGACCCGCAAGGATCGCACTGAAGGCATTTTCAGCCGACGCGAAGTTCTGGATGCCACGGAACGCCAGAAATACTACCAGATCCAGCTCAAAGAGCTGCTCTCTTATGCGTATAGATATTCCGAAGACGTAAAGAAGCGCTTTGACCGCGCCCAGTTTTCCGTGGAAAAATTCCGCGATCTCATCGACCTCAAACATGTCCCGATCCTCAAGAAAAAGGAACTCATCTTCCTGCAGTCCATGGGCCCGCGCCTGGGCGGCCTTCTGACCAAGGACCTGGGCGAATTGCGCCGCGTCTTCCTGTCCCCCGGCCCGATCTTCGACCCCGAGGACAGAGGGGACGACTACTGGGGCTGGACCGAAAGCTTCTACGCCGCGGGCTTCCGTTCCGGCGACCTGGTCCAGAACACCTTCAACTACCACATGACCCCGGCCGGTCTGATGTTCGAGGAGCCCCTGCGCCAGTTGAGCTGCGCCGTGGTGCCCACGGGCCCCGGCAACACCGGCAGCCAGCTCGACATCATGAAGAAGCTGCGCGTCACCGGCTACGTGGGCACGCCCAGCTACCTCATGCACCTGGCCCAGAAGGGCGAGGAGAAGGGCCTCAACCTGCGCAAGGACCTGTACCTGGAAGTGGCCTTCGTCACCGGCGAAAAATTCTCCGAGAAGCTGCGCTCCACCCTTGAAAAGAAATTCGACCTGATCATGCGCCAGGGCTACGGCACCGCCGACGTGGGCTGCATCGGCTACGAATGCTTCCACAAGAACGGCCTGCACATCGCCAACCGCGCCTACGTGGAGATCTGCCACCCCGACACGGGCTTCCCGCTCAAGGACGGCGAAGTGGGCGAGATCGTGGTCACGGCCTTCAACAAGACCTACCCGCTGATCCGCCTGGCCACCGGCGACCTGTCCTACATCGACCGCGCGTCCTGCCCCTGCGGCCGCACGTCCCCGCGCCTTGGAACCATTGTCGGCCGCGTGGACACCACCGCCCGCATCAAGGGCATGTTCGTGTACCCGCACCAGGTCGAGCAGGTCATCTCCAGCTTCGAGGAAATCAAGAGATGGCAGATCGAAGTCACCAACCCAGGCGGCATCGACGAAATGACACTCTTGATCGAGACCTCGGGCTTCAAGCGGGAAGAGGAGCTGCTGCACATGTTCCGCGAGAAGATCAAGATCCGGCCGGCGCTGAAGATCCTCACCCCCGGCACCCTGCCTCCGCAGATCCGGTTCATCGAGGACAAGCGCAATTGGGATTGATGAGAAGCCTGATCCTGCCCCTCCTGCTGGCCATGCTTGCCGGATGCGCAAAACCGGCGGCGGTGACTCCCCCATGGGTCTCCCCGTCGCCGGGATCCTTTCTCTCGGCCAAGGCCGAGCCCCTGAGCGACGCAGACGTCGTGAAACGGGCCCGGCCCGCCGACTTCATTCTCATGGGCGAAAGCCACACCAACCCTTGCGACCACACCGTCCAGGCACGCCTCATCGAAGCCCTGGCACAAAGCGGACATCGCTTCTCCATCGGCCTTGAGATGCTGCCGGTCACGACGCAAACCGTTCTGGACGAATTCAACGCACGGCGCATCGCTGCCGCCGATCTGGGCGAAGCGGTGAACTGGGAAAAGATCTGGGGCTACCCCTACGCTCTCTACAAACCCATTTTTGAATTGGCCGAAGAATTCGACCTTCCCGTAATCGGCCTGAACATCCCGCGACAAACGCTGGTCACCTTCCGCGACAAAGGCAACGAGGCCTTGAGCGAGGCCGACAGAAACGCCCTGCCACGCCGGATCATCCCGGCCAGTCCGGCCCAGAAGGCAGCCCTGGAGATGCAGGTCGGACTGCATCAGAGCATGCGTACGGCCACCGCGCCCGGCTCCGATGCCACGGACACGCCGGCCAAGGATGCCAAGGCGTCCAAAGCCATGCCCGGCAAGGTCCCTTCCATGAACGCCATGGCCGAAAAATTCTACCTCGTGCAGGCCCTGTGGGATTCCATGATGGCCGAGCAAGCCCTGCTCTCCCGGGAAAGGCTGAACCGGCCCATGCTGATCCTGGCCGGGAGCGGACATGTGGAGCACGGCTGGGGCATCGAATACCGGCTGCGCACCCTTGAACCCGAAGTCGCCTGTCTCTCCGTCATGCCCGTGCGCGATGCAGAGGATTTCAAGGCCCAGGCCGACATATCGCAGCGCCCCATGCCTGCGGAGCAGGTCTATTTCTATTGCGCGGCCCAGCACAAAAGCCGCCTCGGCATGAATATCCTTTTCGAGGAAAAGGCCATGCGCGTCGAGAGCGTGGAACCCGGCTCAAAGGCCGAATCGGCAGGACTCATGGCCGGAGATGTACTGGTCGAGGCCGCAGGTCGTCCCCTGACCGAAGCCATGGATCTGCACTTCGCGGCCATGGCCGCTTCCCGTCAGAACAAGCCGCTTAAACTCACCGTCAAGCGTGCCGGGCAGACCATAAGCCTGACCATCCCCTTGGCCGCCCCTCAAGACTGATGCCCGAACTGCCCGAAGTCGAAACCATCGCCCGTGGCCTGCACACCCTGGTCCAGGGGCGTCGCATCCTCGAAGCGCATCTGCTCACGCCGAGCGTGTTGCGGGCAGGACACCCGGACTCCCTGCCGGGCAGGACCATCACCCATGTCTCGCGCCGGGCCAAGCTTCTCCTCGTCCATCTGGACCAGGGCGAGTGTCTGGCCTTTCACCTCAAAATGACCGGACGGGTCTGGATCGCAAGCCCGGGCCAGGAACTGCCCAGACACACACATCTGGTCTGCGACCTTGAAGGCCGGGACCGCCTGATCTTCGAGGATACGCGGCGTTTCGGATTTTTCGGAATATATAAGCCGCAAGACCTTGAAGCCTGGAGCTTTTACCGCTCCCTCGGCCCCGAACCGCTGGAGCGTTCCGCCGAGGAACTGGCGGAACGCATCGGCACGCGTCGGGCCTGCGTCAAGGGCCTGCTTCTCAATCAGACCATCCTGGCCGGAATCGGCAACATCTATGCCGACGAATCCCTTTTTGCGGCCCGCATCCATCCGGCCAGCCTCGCCTCAAACATCCCTCCGGAACGGCGTATCGTCCTTTGCAGTGAACTGCGCCGCATCCTGCTTGAGGCCATCGCGGCCGGAGGCAGCACCATCAGCGACTACCGCAACGCCTACGGCAAAAGCGGCATCTTCCAGGACAGCTTCGCGGTCTACGGCAAGAAGGGCGAGCCCTGCCCGGCCTGCAAAAAGCCCTTGCAGGCCGCAAAGATCGCCGGACGGACGTCGACGCACTGCGTTACGTGTCAGAAAAAATATTAAAAGTGATTTTTTTGGATCGCAAAGAACGGCAGGGGCAAGAGCCTCAATGTGATGAGAAGTGCTTGAAAGACCCTTCCCAGAGCTGTCAACGCCATGCGGAATGTCTGGTCGGGAATCACTTTCCCTGAAAAAAAGCCGGGGCGGCGTAACGCGGCCCCGGCGCTTGGCAATTTTTCAAATCAGCGCTTGTTGTCAGGGAGGGTCACGTTGAATTCCAGGACCTCGCAATCGCCGTCCCTGTTCACGTCCACCCGGATGTCATCAAGTTCCACATGCACATATTTCTGCACCACCTGCATGAGCTCCTGACGCAGACGGGGCAGAAATTCGTACCCGCCGTTTTGGGCCCGCTCGTGGGCCACGATGATCTGCAGCCGGTTCTTGGCCACCTCAGCCGTGTTTTTCTTGGTGCGGAAATAACTGAAGATACCCATGTCAGCCTCCAAAAATCCGGGCGAAAAAACCCTTCTTGCGCGAAGTCAGGAAACGATGCGGCAGATCCTCGCCCATCAATCGGGACACCGCGTCCTCGTAGGCCTGTCCCGCGTCGCTTCCGTCGTCGAGAATGACCGGCTCGCCGGAATTGGAGGCGGCCAGCACGGACTTGGATTCCGGGATCACCCCCAGCAGCGGGATGGCAAGGATCTCCTCCACGTCGGCCACGCTGAGCATCTCGCCCCGCTCGACCCGCTCGGGATCGTAGCGTGTAAGAAGCAGATGTTCCCGTATATTCCCGCCATTCTTGGCCTTTCTGGTCTTGCTCTGCAAAAGGCCCAGCACCCGGTCGGAATCGCGCACCGAGGACACCTCCGGATTGGTCACGACCACGGCCTCGTCGGCGAAATGCATGGCCATGAGCGCCCCGTGCTCTATGCCCGCCGGCGAATCGCAGATGACGAAGTCGAAACGGGCCGAAAGCTCGTCCAGCACCTTCTCCACACCGTCCATGCGCAGGGCGTCCTTGTCCTTGGTCTGGGACGCGGGAAGTATGAAAAGATTTTCGACCCGCTTGTCGCGGATCATGGCCTGATGCAAGGTTGCATCACCCTGGATGACGTTGACGAAATCATAGACCACCCGGCGCTCGCAGCCCATGATCAGATCAAGGTTGCGCAGGCCTACGTCGAAATCAAGCACCGCGACCTGCATGCCTCGACGGGCCAGGCCCGTGGCCAGGGAAGCGCTGGAAGTGGTCTTGCCGACCCCGCCCTTGCCCGAAGTAACAACAATAATTTTACCCACAGTCCCTCCTGGTCCTGTCAAAGAGATTCAATCAAAAGCTGACGCCCGCTCAGACGGATCTGAGCCGAAGCGCCATGCAGGTTTTCGGGCAAATCCTCGCTGACCCGGTACAGCCCGGCGACAGAGATCAGTTCCGCCCGCAGTTCCTTGCAAAAGATCCGCGCCCCTTCGAAACCCATGACCCCGGCCAGGGCCCGGCCGCGCAGCGGCGCGTAGATATGGATATTGCCGTCGGCGATGACCTCGGAGCCCTGTCCCACGGGAGCCAGCACCACAAGATCGCGGCCCTTGGCATAGATCTGCTGGCCGGAACGCACGGGCTTGTCCACGACCATGGCCGCCGCATCTCCAAAAGGAGCACTCGCCCCGCCATTGGCCGCCCGTCCCGGAGCAGGCTTGCTCTCCGGAAAAACGCCCAGATGAAGATTGGGTGCCAGCCGCTCATGATACTCGTTCCCGCCCTGGATGCCCACGGGCATCATGCCCTGATCCCGCAGCAACCTCACCAGGCCGTTCAGGTCAAGCCCGTTGCGCATCTCGCCCAAAGCGGAAAGGTCCACTATGACTGCCATGTTGCGGAAAAATTCGGGAGTCTGCCCCAGACGTTCTTCAACATCAGCGCCCAGATCGGCCAAATCGACCGTCAAGGGCCTGAAAAGTGTGCAAGGCGCGACTTTTCCCTTTATTTCAAAGGACGACACATCAATGTCCTTAAGGAGTTAAGCGTTAAGATCCGGGGAATGCCCCGAGGATGAACGGCGGCTTTACCTTGGCCTGATGCCGAACACAAGCCTACCCAGCCCCCCTTCTTGGATCCACCCCTTCTCGGAACCGCCCCTTGACGGGCCCCCCGGTCTTGCACATGAAAATGCATCACGTCACATCAAATCCGAGGTGCTTCATGGATATTCGGCACGTCATCGAGCAGGAAATTCCCTACGACCGCTTTCTGGGCCTTCTGGTGGAGGAAATCCGGCCCGGCTATGCCCGGCTGCGCATGCCCTACCGCCCGGAATTCATCGGCGACCCAAGGCGCCCGGCGCTGCACGGCGGTCTCATCTCCATGCTCGTGGACACCTGCGGCGGCTCGGCGGTGTGGGCGGCCTGCTCGGTGCGCGACCGGGTTTCGACCATCGACATGCGCGTGGACTACCTGCGCCCGGCCGACCCGGCGGATCTCATCGCCATCGGCGAGGTCAAGCTGCTGGGCAACAGGGTCGGCAACGCCACCGTGCAGATTTTCTCCGCCAATAATCTTGATGTAGTCATTGCCGAAGGGCGGGCCGTGTATAATATTCGAAAGGCAGGGGCAAAGGCTCCGGACAACATGTGCATCCCGATCAGCAATCCATGACAGCCCGCGAGGAGGCATCCATGAAAGAATCAAGACTGGTTTTCGTTTTGACAGCGCTTGTCTTCCTATGCATAACGCCCGCCCTGGCGGGAACCATTGTCGAAGAATGGAACACGGTAACGCCTCCCACGCCCGTTGAACTCAAGGCTGCGACGGTCAGCCCGGCGAATACGGCTTTTCTTGTACTCGATATCGAAGAACGAACCTGCAACACGCAGGCGCGGCCGCGCTGCGTGGAGTCCGCGCCCCGCATCGGGGCCTTCCTGGCCAGGGTCAGGGCGGCGGGAATGCCTGTGGTACACAGTCTGACCAGCAAAGGCACGCCTGAAACCATTCTTCCCGAGGCCAGGCCCCTGCCCGGAGAGCCCATTGTCCAGTCATCGGTGGACAAGTTCTTCAACACCGAGCTGGAGGCGATCCTGAAAAAGCTGGGCGTCAGCAACGTCATCATCACCGGCACCACCGCCGAAGGAGCGGTCCTGCACACCGCCACCGGAGCCGCCATGCGCGGCTTGAACGTCATAGTACCCGTGGACGGGATGTCGGCAGGAACCCTCTATGCAGAGCAGTACACGGCCTGGCATCTGCTGAACGCTCCCGGCACGCGCGCCCGGGCCAGTCTGACCAGGCTGGACATGATCGACATCACCTCGAAGTAATCGGCCGGAAACTTCCTCGGCCAGGAATGAACATATGCACCTCATGAACCCCGAACATATCCAGCTGCTCGACGCCCTGAGTCAGGGAGCGGTCATCCTCCGAGACGGCAGGATTTCCCATGCCAACCTCTGCTTTGCCGCGATCTGCAACGCCGGGCGCGAGACCCTGCTCGACAGGTCCTTTTGCGACTTCGTCATCCCCAAGCATCACGACCGGGTCGAGAAATACCTGAGCCGCATTCCGGACGAGCCGAGCTGCTCCCAAAAGCCGATCGAGTTCACCCTGCTGGATGCAAACGGAGCGGAATCGTTCGTCGAAATGCAGGCCAGAAAGATCAGCTACCAGGGCAGGCCGGCGATGCTCTGCTCCCTGACCGACATCACCCAGAAGACCAAGACCAGCCAGAAACTCAAGCGCATTCTCGATTCCATCCCCGAAGTGATCATGGCCTTCGACCGCGAGCACTCGCGCATAGAGTCGGCCAACAGCGCCACGGAAGGACTCTACGGACTTCCTGCCGACCAGTTTGTCGGGAACATCTTTCACCCCATAGACCTGGTTTTCCCCGAGGACGCCGCGAAGGTTCAAGCCTTCTATGCGGGCCTGATAGAAAAGGAGATCGACCGCATCGAATATCGCATCGTGCACGCCAACGGCGACATCCGCTGGGTTCGCGACGAGGGAGAGGTGATCTACAAGGAGCAGGGCCTGGGCAGGATCCAGCAGATCTACCATTTCATCAAGGACATCACGGACCGCAAGAACGACGAGGAAAAACTGCGCGTCAACGAACAGAAATACCGGCGCATCTTCCAGTACTCCACCGACCCGATCTTCGTGGCCATGCCGGACGGAAGCTTCGTGGACATAAATCAGGCCGCCATCTCGCTTTTTGGGTACGAAAGCCGCGAGCACGCGCTGAAGGGCAACGTCATCGACCACTTCACGGACGAAGACGAACGAAAGGCCATCATGTCCACGATCATCCAGGACGGCAGCATCACCGACCACCCGACCAGGCTAAAAACCCTGACCGGGGAAACCGTGGAAGTCGTGGTCACGGGGGGCTGCAGAAAAAACCGCAACTCGGGCCTGCTGGAAAGCTACCAGATCATCCTGCACGACATGCGCGCGGTCATCGAACGCACGGAACTGGAAACCTACCGCCGGACCATGGGCGGCCTCTCGGACCGGCTGAACAACATCGTGCAGGCCCAGGCCATGCAGTACGGACTGATGTCGGATTACATCGAAGCCCTGAAATCCATCGAGGATGGCCCGCGCAAGGAGCAGCTCCTTGCACGCCTGCTGGGCAAGGTGAGCGATTCGAAGCGATCCCTGGAGGACCTGCGCGTGCTCGGCGAGAAAATCCGCAAGATCTACCATGCACCGGAACCGCCCGTACCGGTTCCAGACGGAACAGGCGGCATTCTGTTCGACCTGAAGTAAGGGCCGGCCCTGTCAGGCCGAATCACCAGGTGGCAAGACCCTGTCGCCAGAGCCTTTAACAAACGGGAGCTCCACATGACACCAGAGATCTTCGCACCCTTCGCACTCGGCACGTACACATTGAAGAACCGACTTGGCGTGGCACCCATGACCCGCATGTCCGCAGGCCGGGAAGCCATTCCTCGTCAGGATGTACTGGATTTTCTGGTGCGCCGTGCCCAAAACGGCGCGGGACTGATCTTCACCGAGGCCATCGTCACGGACTACGAGAGCGCCCAGGGCTATCCCGGCCAAGCCAGAATCCTGACCCAGCCCCAGATCGAAGCCTGGAAACCCGTCACCGAGGCGATTCGTGCGCACGGGGCCGTGTCCATCATGCAGATGTTCCACTGCGGACGAATGGCCTGGCCGGAGATCAACCCTGCCGGCCGTTCCATCGCGCCCAGCCCCGTCACGCCCAGGCAGCTCAATCCACTCACTGGCCAGCCCTACCCCGTGCCCGACGCCATGAGTCATTTTGACATCGCGCATGTCGTCAACGGATTCGTGGAGACAGCCAAGGGAGCCGTGGCCGCCGGGTTTGACGGAGTGGAGATCCATGGTGCCCACGGCTACCTGATCAGCCAGTTCCTCTCCAGCTATTCGAACCACCGCACTGACGAATACGGAGGCACCCTGGCCAACCGCTTCCGCCTGGCCCGGATGATCATCCGTGCAGTGCGCGAAGTCCTGCCCAAAGACACGCTGCTCACATTTCGCGTCTCCAACTGGGGCATTGCCGACATGGACGTATCCTTGTGCAAGGGTGCCCGTGAGTGGGAAGAGCTCATCGACCTCATCGATTCCGAACCCATCGACGCCCTGTCCCTCTCGACCTACGACTTCAAGGCCCGCGCTTTTGACACGGAGCAAACCATGTCCGGCCTGACACGCTCCCGGACCACCAAGCCGCTCATGATCTGCGGCAAGATTCATGACCGCAGGACAGCGCAGCAGGCACTCACCGAGGCGGACATTGTCCTGTCCGGCAAGTCCATCCTGCTCAACCCGGACTTCGTGGAGGATGTCCGCCAGGGCAAGGAATTGCCCCTTTATTCCTCCGAAGCGGCAAACGTGGCCTACACCACCGACCCCCTGCCCTGAATTCCCACGCAAACAAGCCCTGGGCCGGCGGAACTCGCGCCGAACCAGGGCTTGAATTTGCAATACCCGACAAAATACGATCAGGACCCGGCAGCCTCGGCAAATCCGGCGCGGGCTTCGCGCACGAAAGCCCGGACCAGCACCGGGTCCTTGGTGCCGTCCGGAGCTTCAACGCCCGTGTGCACATCGACCGCGGCCGGACGCACCGTCCTTATGGCCTGGCGCACATTGGCCGGGTTCAGGCCTCCGGCCAGAATGACCGGACGAGGACTGTGCCGGACCAGATCCGCACTGACGCCCCAGTCGTGGACAAGGCCCGTCGCTCCGCTGGCTCCCGTCGAGGGGTCGAACGTATCGGTGATGAAGGCTTCGCAAACCGGCGAGTAAACCTGCGCGAAGCGCGCGGGCCCCAAGGATTCCCGACCCACGACATAGCTCTTGAAGATGCGCAGGGGCAGACGGCTCCTGATCCGGGCCAGGGTGTCCGCGGAAACGTCGGCATGAAGCTGTACCGTGTTCACGTTCAAAAAACGGCAGAACTCCACCAGTCGATCCGGGTCCTGCTCATAGGTGATGAGCACGCAGAACGACGGCCCAAGCTCCGCGATGATGGCGCGCGCTTCGTCCTCCGAGGTGTCCGTCGCATGCACCGGCAGGCGCAGGGGAAAACCGAGCAGGTCCGCGCCGCAATCCAACAGCATGCGCCCTTCGGCCAGGCTACCGATCCCCGCCACCTGCACCAAACCTTCAATGGTCATGCAGCCCCCGGCCCGCGTTATTTTTTCCTGGCTTCCTTGAGCAGATAACGCGCGGTTTCCACGTCGTAGATTTTCGTCGGATCGGCCTTGGAGCCACGCTCTTCGAACATCTTGGCACCGCGCCGGATGATGTCCAGATCCAGCCAGCCGTGCCGCTCCCATATTTCCGGATGATCGACATTGCTGAGCCTGAACTCGATATTGCCGTCCTGCTCCCGCACGAACATGCGGATGCGCTTGTTCTCGGGATACGGGTAGTAGAAGATTCCGTCTTTGTCCTGCACTGTTGCCTCCAAAATTGTTTGTTTCCGGGACTTTCAAAGCCCGGGACAATTGTCAATCCCTGAAAAATCCCAGCGCCGACCGCAAACGTTGACCAGCCGTGAACAGTACCACCAATGCAAAGACCAGCGCCACCTCCGGGACTCCCGACGGCCACACGGCCATAAGGGAAAAAAACAGGAACCCCTCGCTACGTTCGGCCAACCCGGCCTGATAGTGAAAACTCTTGCCCACGGACGTGGGCAGGGCCGCTGCCGCCGTCAGGAAAACCGTCAGGGACAGGATGATGGCCGCGCATAGCACCAAAAGCTCAAGCCTTGCCTCGGGAAAACGCAGCCCGAAAGCCACGATGACCAGCGCCTCCACGGCCCGATCGCAGACAATGTCCAGCATGGCCCCGGCCCTGCTTGTCAATCCGCCCTGACGGGCCAGGGTTCCGTCCACCGCGTCCAGCAGCCCTGAAAGCCACAGCAGGGCCAAGAACAGGACTGGCCAGCCCAAGGCCAGGGCTCCCGCAGCCAGCCCACCCAGAAGCGCGGCCGACAGGGTCACCGCCGCCGGCCCGATTCCCCTGCGGCCCAGAGCGTACGCCATTGTGTCAAAAAGAGGCTGAAAAAGGCGTCTGGCGTGCGTATCAAGCATGAAACATCCCTGTGCTACCGGTTCAGAAAAACCCGAAATTCAAGTTTGACAATCAAACAATATCGACATATTTGCTTGCACATCAAACAACTCGACAAACAAACAATAGCGAGCATCCCCATGCACAACCATTCATGTTCCTGCGGCCATGACCATCACCACAATCCTGATCACGGCGAACGCGGGACCCGTTTCGTTTTCTGGCTGACCGTGATCACCATGGCCGTGGAAATCTTTTCCGGCTGGATTTTCGGATCAATGGCCCTCCTGGCCGACGGCTGGCACATGGCCAGTCATGCGGGCGCCATGGCCGTGGCCTGGTTCGCCTATGTCTGGGCGCGCAAGAACGCCGACAACCCCGACTTGGTCTTTGGAGCGGGCAAGGTCAATGCCCTGGCCGGATTCGCCTCGGCGGTGGGCCTCATCCTCGTGGCTCTCTACATGGCGGGCGAATCCCTGAGCCGGCTCTTCTCACCCGTGCCCATCTCCTTTGGACCGGCAACGCTGGTGGCGGTGCTGGGTCTGGCCATCAATCTGGTCAGCGCATGGTGGCTTCGCGACGAAGACCATGTACACAGTCACGACCACAACCTGAAGGCCGCCTACATGCATGTCCTGGCCGACGCCCTGACCTCGATCCTGGCCATCTTCGCCCTGCTGGGCGGAAAGTATTACGGCCTGAACTGGCTTGATCCGGCCATGGGCATCGTCGGAGCGCTGGTCATCGGGCGCTGGGCCATCGGCCTCATGCTTGAAACCGGCTGGATCCTCCTCGATCGTCGCGCGGACAAGGATCTGCATGCCGACATCCTGCGCCGCATCGAGCAGGGAGGAGAGATCCGGGTCCGCGACCTATATGCCTGGAACGTTGGACCTCGCCGCCTGGCGGCCCACGTCACCGTGGAAGACGCGAGTCCCCGTCCGCCCGAATTCTACAAGGATCTTCTGGCCGAGGTCGCGCATCTGGAGCATGTCACCGTGGAAGTGCACTCCTGCCCGTGTCCGGCGGAAAGCCGGGACCAGGTCTGCCCGGAGGCCGATCATGCATGATCTTGAACAACTAAGCGATCTGATCATCGAATTCTACGAAAAACTCTCTTCCTGGGAACAGGCCGTGGTCCGTGACTCGGCCATCACCTTGCCGCAGATGCACACCCTTGAAATCCTGGGTCAACAGTCCCCCCTGCGCATGAAGGAGCTCGCGGCCAAGATGGGCGTTACCACCGGAACCCTGACCGTGGGGGTGGACCGCCTGGAAAAACTGGGCCTGGTGGCGCGCATCCCGCACGAGACGGACCGCCGCTCCATCCTCGTGACCCTGACCGAGGCCGGGCAGGAACTTTATCGCGAGCACCACGCCCATCACCTGCACCTGACCCGGGATCTGCAATCGGCCCTGACCCCGGAAGAGACGGCGCAGCTGCGCGCCATCCTGCCCAAGCTGACACAGGCGCTATGATGCCCGGGCCGGAGGAGAACCATTGAAAAACATCTGGAAGCCCGGGACCTCTTGAGCTAACGTGCGCGGGCACGAAACACGAAGGGGCAGGAGTGCCGCGGCCCCTCAAACCCCATCCCGGTAGCTTTTGCATGAACATCAAATCTCTCAGCGATCCGTACCATACCCCTGAAATTCAGATCGGCCCGTTTTCACGGCTTTTTCCCAGCGCCGCCTTTTATGCGCGAATATTGTCCATAGTCTGCGAGGCTGCGTGGCGAACCAGGGGAGGCGGCTATTCCATGGAGAAATGGGCCATGGACAGCCTGACCGTCATGCGCAGGGCCGAAGCCAGCGGTCTGCGCTTTCACATCGAAAACGCCTCCGCCGTCACGAACCTGCCCGGGCCCTGCGTGGTCGTGGCCAACCACATGTCAACCCTGGAAACCTTCTGCATGCCGGCCATCCTGGCCACCCATCGACCCATCGCCTTTGTGATCAAACGCAGCCTGACGACCTATCCAATCTTCCAGCGGATAGTTAACGCCGTCGAACCCATCGCCGTCGACCGCGTCAACCCCCGGGACGACTTCAAGACCGTCATGGAGCAGGGACAGGAGCGCCTCGCGCGGGGCATTTCCGTCATCGTCTTTCCCCAGACGACGCGCACCCTGAATCTTGACCGCAAGGCCTTCAACTCCATCGGCATCAAGCTGGCCAAGAAGGCGGGAGTTCCGGTCGTGCCCCTGGCCCTCAAGACCGATGCCTGGGGCCTTGGCACGCTGAGCAAGGATTATGGGGCCATCCGGCCGGAGATTCCGGCCCGCTTCTGTTTTGGCGACCCCATGATCATCCGGGGCGCGGGTAAAAACGAGCACGAGGAGATCATGGAGTTTATCCATTGGAAGCTCACGGCCTGGAGCGCCTCGTGAAAAAAAAGGTCTGCATCCTCTACACGGGCGGGACCATCGGCATGAAGCCGACGCCGCAGGGATACGCGCCGGAGGCGGGATACCTGGGCCGCGTCATGGCATCCATGCCGGATTTTTCAAGCCCGGAAATGCCCGACTACGTCATTTGCGAATATGCGCCACTGCTCGATTCCTCCAACATGGGTCCCAGGCACTGGCTGGCCATCGCCCGCGACATAGCCGACAAATACCACGAATTCGACGGATTCATCGTCATTCACGGCACGGACACCATGGCCTACACGGCTTCTGCCCTGCCGTTCATGCTTGAGGGCCTGGCCAAGCCCGTGGTCCTGACCGGATCCCAGATCCCCCTGTGCAGGGTCAGGAGCGACGGCCGGGACAATCTGGTCACGGCGCTCATGGTCATCGCCCTGACGCCGGTGCCCGAGGTCTGCCTGTGCTTCGGCAACCGTCTCCTGCGCGGCTGCCGCACGACCAAGGTCGACGCCGCCGGATTCCAGGCCTTTGATTCCCCAAATTACCCGGACCTGGGACATATCGGCGTGACCATCCGCCCCCATCCCGAACTGCTTCTCCCAAAGCGCCCCGTGAACGGCCTGACCGTGCACCCGCTGTCCGACGCCAAGGTCGGAGCGCTCAGACTTTTCCCGGGCATCTCGGCCGAGCTTGTGGCCAATGTGCTGCGCTCGCCGTTGCAGGGGCTCGTGCTTGAAACCTACGGGCTCGGCAACGGCCCCTCCAACGACGCAGAATTGATGGACGTTCTGGCCGAGGCATGCGCGCGCGGCGTGGTCATCGTCAACTGTACCCAATGCCTGCGAGGCACGGTGGACCAGAGCGGCTACCAGGCCGGATCGGCTCTTGCCCGCGCGGGAGTGGTCTCGGGCGCGGACATGACGGCCGAAGCGGCCCTGACCAAGATGATCTATCTCTTCAGCCTGGGCCTCACGCCGGAGGAAATCCGGGAGCGCATACCGAGGAATCTGCGCGGTGAGCTGACCGAAAACAATGCCTGAACCTGAAATCGCGGAAATTCCGATACTGTACCGGGACGAACACTTCGTCGCCGTGCACAAACCGGCCGGATTGCTGGTGCACCGCAACGCCCATGCCGGACGCGAACCCTTCCTGCTCCAGATGCTGCGCGACCAGCTCGGACAGCGCCTGTATCCGGTGCATCGCCTGGATCGCCCCACCTCGGGCCTCATGATCATGGCCTTCTCGTCACAAACCGCCCACATCCTGGCCCTCCAGTTTGCGGGGCAGGAAGTGGGCAAGACCTATCTTGCCGTAACGAGGGGCTTCACGCCTCTTCAAGGCCTCATCGACGACCCGCTCAAATCCGATTCCGGCAACCTGCAAGAGGCCCGGACCGAATTCACGCGCCTGGCCACGGCGGAAATCCCGCATCCGGTCGGCCCCAACCCAACGGCCCGCTACAGTCTGGTCCGGGTCAGCCCCAAAACCGGCCGCACCCACCAGATCCGCCGTCACTTCGCCCACATCCGCCACCCGCTCATCGGCGACGTGCTGCGCGGCGACGGCCGCCAGAACCGCTTCTTCCGCGAGCATTTCGGAGTGCACCGCCTCTTGCTGGCCAGCGTGGAACTCACCTTTCGCCACCCCGAAGACAACAGTCCCCTGACCCTGACCTGCCCCCCGGCTCAAGAGCTCCTCGATCTTTTCGACCGGCTCGGATGGAGCGCCGCCCAGCCCCTCTGGGCACCCGATTCCGACAATCTCCGCATCCCGTAGGGGCAGGCCTGTGTGCCTGCCCTCTTCGGGCCGCAGGGTGCAGGACGTCACGGGGAGGGCGGCCACGCAGGGCCGCCCCTACGCCGATTGGATGCCCCCGTGGCTCGCAAGCCGTGCATCCTGATTCCGCGATTGACCTCCCACCCGAAGTCCATAATGTATAATACCGATCAACATTCAAACCAGGAGCGGACAATGGCGGCCCCCGAAGAGATTTACCAGTGCCAGACAGTCAATTGCGGCTACATGTACAATCCGGACAAGGGAGACAGGAAGGGAAAGATCCCGGCAGGGGTGAAGTTTGAAGACCTGCCGGAAGATTGGCGCTGCCCCATATGCGGGGGCACGAAAAGATGCTTCCGGCCCCTGGTCGGACCCGGTTCCACCAAAGACGCAGGCTGCGAACTGCCTACCAGGGATTGAAGAAATTTGGCCACAAAAAAGCGCGCCCTGACAGGAACTGTCTGGACGCGCTTTTTTATGATTCATGCACTCTTAAAAACGCCCAAAACACCAGGCGTTCTGACCCAGGCGATCTTATCCGGCCTGAATCTCTATGCGGCGCGGCTTGAAGCGGGCCGCCTTGGGCAAGTAGACCTCAAGCAGACCCTTCTTCAGGCTGGCACGGATTCCTTCCCGGTCCACGCCATCGGAGATGGTGAAGGTGCGAACATATTCCCCATCCCCAAATTCCACGTGCAGGGCCTTGGCTTTTTCCTCTCGCGGATAGACCGCCTTGCCGCGAATCTCCAGTTCGTTGTCTCTCAGGTCGATGGACAAGCCTTCCTTGCCCACTCCGGGCATGTCCACAAAAATGTGGAAGCCGTCTTCACGCTCCAGCACGTCTGTGTTGGGGCGGAACCGGGGCAGGGCCGGAGCCGTCTTTTTTTCCATATCGTTAGTCATGGGCTCTTCTCCTCCTTGCAACACTTACTGGGCATCAATGGCGATGGTCAGCGGATGGCTTTCCTTGGCCTTGGGCAGGACCACCCGCAGCACCCCATCCTTCATGGATGCCTTGATCGCCTCCGCGCGCACGGGAACATTCAGGCTGATGATCCGCTGGAAACTCCCGGTCGGACGCTCCTGTCTGTAATAATTGCCGACCTCGTTCTTTTTTGTGCCCCGGATGACCAGGCTCTTTTCATTCAAGGTCAGCTCGATGTCTTCCGTATCCATTCCAGGAATTTCCGACGTGACGACAATTTCATCTTCTCCCTCGCTGATGTTGACAGGCGGGTAGGAGATGCGTCTCTGGCTCAATGTACTCGGCCTCCACAACTCTTCGAAAAAACTGTCCACGTTGCGCGGTAAATCATAGTATGTACTGAAATCGATAACCATACGGCATACCTCCAATCATTACGATGGCAACTAAATAAACACGATCGCACGGGCGTCAAGCCCAACGGTTAGCCGGACTAGGATATCCAAAGATGCCAAAAGATCGGCAGGTTATCAGTTATCGAGAATGATTCTCATTAACTTGACAGAATAATTTTACCCTGATAAACGCAGGCCACATTTCAACCATGGAGGATTTATGTCAAAATCTTTGAAAGGAACACAGACCGAAAAAAATATCCTGACCGCTTTTGCCGGCGAATCCCAGGCCCGCAATCGTTACAACTATTTTGCCAAACAGGCCCGCAAAGAGGGATTTGTCCAGATTTCCGATATTTTTGCCGAAACGGCGGACCAGGAAATGGCCCACGCCAAGAGACTGTTCAATCTGCTTGAAGGAGGAGAGGTTGAGATCACCGCCTCCTTCCCGGCAGGTCGTATCGGCACCACCCTGGAAAATCTGCGCGAAGCCGCCGGTGGCGAAAACCACGAATGGGAACACATGTACCCCGAGTTCGCCAAGACCGCCAAAGAGGAAGGTTTTCCGGAAATCGCAGCCATCATGTTGTCCATCGCCGTGGCCGAAAAGGAACACGAGCGGCGCTATCTGGCGCTGGCCAAAAACATCGAGGAAGGGCGGGTTTTCAAGCGGGAAAACAAGATCACGTGGCGCTGCCGCAATTGCGGTTATGTGCACGCCGCTGAAAAGGCCGCCGAACTCTGTCCGGCCTGCGCCCATCCCCAGGCCCATTTCGAGGAACTTGCCGAAAACTGGTAAGCCGCCCGAAATAAAAGGGAGCCCTTGGAGGCTCCCTTTTATTGCACCACGAGATTACGTCGGCAAGGCCGCAAGACTCCGCTTCGACGGCGTCATCCGCAGGGCAGACCCTTGGTCCGCTTCCCCGGCACGAAGGTGGATCGCAAAAATCTGGGATGAAAGAAAATGAAGGGATTGGCCACGATGGCGTCAGGCAGGATGTGGTACCAGCGATACCCGAGCTCCCGGAAAACATGCCTCGCCTGAGCGCGGCAGCCAGTCTCCCGGGCAGCCAGCAGCGCGGCGTCGCGCTGGCAGCGGGAAGCCGCCACCAGCCGAAAAAGTCCGGGCCTGAATCCATAGCGCCGCAGCAACCGACGGAGCCTCTTGAACTCCCGGTAACGAGAAAAAGCATCCGCCTGGCACAGAACCACGCCCCAGGCAAAAAGGCCGGTCAGCCCAATCCAGACCCATGCCGCCCAGGAAAACTCCGGCTGCTCAAGAAAAAGCCATGCCTCGCAACCCGACAAGGCCGCTAGGGCCGAAACCTTGAGCGTTGTCAGATGCGGAAACGGAGCCACCCGCAGATAGCGGAAAAGTTCAGATAACGTCGAACGCCACATGAGTTCGCTTTGGCCGCTCCCGATCCTTTCGTCAAGCCTGGCCGGACAGACCAATCGGCACCCCCTTCCTTGCAAGGATCATCGGCGCGGCTTTCCCTCTGGCCGGGGGCATGCGCTCCTCTGCACCATGCGCGGATGCGTCATCTTCATGGGATCGAGAGCGTCTTCAAGCTCTTCGATAGTCATGAGCTTCTTCTCCAGCACCAGGTCATACACCGTTCTTCCGGTCGCCACCGACTCCTTGGCGATGGCCGAGGCCTCGTCGTAGCCAAGATAGGGCACGAGCACGGTCACGATCCCGGCGGACATGCGCACCAACTGGGCGCAGCGCTCCCGGTTGGCGGTGATGCCGACGATGCAGCGATCCTTAAGGATGCGCATGGCCCGCAGCAGCATGTCCATGGTCTGGAAAAGGTTGAAGGCGATGATGGGCTCGAAGACGTTGAGTTCGAGCTGTCCGTGCTCTGCGGCAATGGTCACGGTCAGATCGTTGCCGATGGCCTGAAAGCAGACCTGGTTGACCATTTCCGGAATGACCGGGTTGACCTTCCCGGGCATGATGGAGGAGCCTGGCTGCCTCGGCGGCAGGTTGATCTCTCCAAGGCCGGCGTAGGGGCCCGAGGAAAGCAGGCGCAGGTCGTTGCATATCTTTGACAGCTTCACCGCCACCCGCTTGAAAACGCCCGAGAGCTGCACGAAGGCCCCCGTGTCCGAAGTGGCCTCCACCAGGTTTGGCGACTTGGTCAAGGGCAGGCCGGTGATGTGCGCCAGCTTTTCGCAAACAAACGCGGCGTAGGCCGGCACGGTGTTGATGCCCGTGCCGATGGCCGTCGCCCCCATGTTGATCTCCATGAGAAGCTTGCGACAGTCCTGAACGCGATCGATGTCCTCGCCCACGGTCACCGCCCAGGCCGCGAACTCCTGTCCGAGCGTCATGGGCACGGCATCCTGCAACTGGGTCCGGCCCATCTTGAGCACATCGGCAAATTCTTCGCCCTTGCACGCCAGGGCATCGACCAGATCCCCCATGGCGCTCACCAGTTCCCTGATCTTCCAGATGGCCGTGATTCGAAGCGACGTGGGGTACACGTCGTTGGTGGACTGGGACAGATTGACGTGGTTGTTGGGATGACAGAAGCCGTATTCGCCCTTGGCGTGGCCCATCAGTTCCAGCGCCCGATTGGCGACAACCTCGTTCATGTTCATGTTGACCGAAGTCCCGGCCCCGCCTTGAATGACGTCAACCACGAACTGATCGTTCAGCTTCCCCTCGCGCACCTCCCGGCAGGCGCCAAGGATGGCGTCGGCAATGTCCGCATCGAGCAGCCCAAGCTCCAGATTGGCCAGGGCCGCCGCCTGCTTGATGCACGCCAGGGCCTCGATATGCAGCGGGTAATGGGAAATGGGAATCCCCGTGACCTGAAAGTTCTCCATGGCCCGCACGGTCTGCACGCCATAATAGGCGTGTTCCGGCACTTTGCGTTCTCCAAGAGAGTCCTTCTCGACTCGGTAGTTCATAATGCCCTCTTTACTCGTGATTCAGTTGCGGTCTAGAATACCTTGGTCATCAATTAATCGGAGACAACTCAATGAGAAAGCACTTTTTTCTGCTCACCCTGCTTTTATTTTTGACAACCCCGGCCCAGGCCGCGGATCTTCGCTGCCAGGGCGATCTCATGACCCCCGGCACCATCATCACCAAGGTCCGCCAAAAATGCGGCGATCCCCGGTGGGAAGACCGCATCGGTGAGGTCACGAGGACAAACTGCGGCGGAGAACGCCTCCTCTACATCACTCAGCTGACCTATGAGGCCAGCGGCGGATATTACGTCCTGACCTTCGAAGGCGGCGAGCTCAAGCAAACGGAGTTCTTTCAGAAATGACCACCATGACGCACGGGAGCGACTCAATGCAGATACAAATCGTCTACTGCGGTTTGTGAATGGGCTATGAAGCACGCGCCGCAAGTCTTGCGGAAAGATTGCGCTCTGATGCAGGAGCCACCGTATCCCTTACGCGCGGGAGCAGAGGCGACTTCGAAATTCTGCTTGGCGACACACTGATATATTCCAAACAGCAAACCAGACGCATCCCAAGTTCCGATCAGATCCTGGGGCTTTTGCGACAAACTTGACCTGCAATAATTTTTTGTCTGAGAACCCCTTGCCAGGCAAATATCGCTTTCAAGATTTTCCCCCTTGTCGTATGGTGCACCATAATCCGGAGTTCCTTTCTCAGGAATCCCGGGGAGTCAGTCCGGACCGATTCCACGCAACGCATGCACCAACAAGGGGATGCCATGAACCACCTGATCATTTTCTGCCACCCCAGCGCCACAAGCTTCAACCGTGCCATCGCCGATTCGGTGCAGGCCGTTTCCGAAGCGCTGGGGCACGACACATGTTGTCGAGATTTGTACGGAATCGCCTTCAATCCGGTATTGCCGAAAATGGATGTGGACAGCCCTGCGGAAATGGCTCCACAGGACGTCAGGCAGGAGCAGGAATTCATCGCCTGGGCCGACTTGCTGACCTTTGTCTACCCGGTATGGTGGGCCGGAATGCCGGCCATGCTCAAAGGCTATGTCGATCGGGTCTTTTGTCAGGAATTTGCCTACTCCCTGCAAGGGGATACCGCGAAAGGACTGCTGAACGGAAAGAGAGTCCTCATTTTCAACACGACAGGGCTGCCCAGTCCGTTCTACACATCCCAAGGCATGCACGAAGCCATGTCTTTGACCACGAACACGGGCATCTTCGAACTTTGCGGAATGGAAGTCCTGCACCATGCATTTTTCGGCAGTCTGGACGTAGTCAGCGATGAGACCCGAAAATCCTATCTTGGCGAAGTCGTATCCATAACATCAAGATATCTTTAAAAAACGCGGAGCCAGCCTATGGATTTCCTGTTCGAGCGACTCACCTACATATTCGATCCCCTGCATCATTTCTGGGAACATGAGCGCATGCACCGCCGTTTTGCGCTCGGACTCATCGTCGTGTTCCTGGGCTCGCTCGTCAGCATAGAACTGAACCGGCAGGGCCTTCTCCCTGCCTCTCTGGCCGCACACACGCCCACCAACCATTTCCATGCCGTGAACCTGGCGTTCACACTGGTGCTGATCCTTGAAGTCGTGAGTCTCATCTTCACCCTGCCCTGCTCCTTTTCCAAATCCGTGGGCAAGCAGTTCGAGATTCTGTCACTCATTCTGCTGCGGGACGCCTTCAAGGAATTGTCCTACTTCGCCGAACCCATCACCGTGGGCACGGAATTGACTCCCGTCTTGCACATTCTTGGCTATGGGTTCGGAGCCCTGGTCATTTTCGCCCTGCTTGGCGTCTATTATCGCATCCAGCCGGGCAAGAAGCAGGACATGGGACTGCCGCACGATCTGTTTCGGTTCGTGGCCGCGAAAAAAGGCATCGCCCTGTTGATCCTCGCCACCTTCTTCATCCTGGGCCTTGGCAACCTTTACAACAAAGTCGCGGGTCTGCCGCACATCGATTTCTTTCCGGTCTTCTACACCCTGCTCATATTCACCGACATTCTGGTGGTGCTCATCTCCCAATGCTTTAGGCCCTCGTTCCATGCGGTTTTCCGCAACTCCGGCTACGCCCTTTCGACGCTCTTCATCCGTCTGGCCCTGGCCGCTCCGCCCATGTACGACGTGGCTCTGGGCATCGTCGCCGCCCTCTTCTCCATCGCCCTGACCCTGACCTGGACCCGGGTCTTCACCACAACCAACGCATGAAGGTTCCCATGAGCATGCCCGCATTGTTCGTCGGCCACGGCAAACCCATGAACGCCATCGAAGACAACGAATTCAGCCGAACCTGGACGGAACTGGGCAAATCAATGCCGCGCCCCAACGGTGTAGTCTGCATTTCCGCGCACTGGGAAACGGACGGCACCTGCGTGACGGCCATGGAGCACCCAGCGACCATCCATGATTTCACCGGATTTCCGGCAGCCCTCGAAAACATGGTCTACCCGGCGCCAGGCTCGCCGGAATTGGCGGAACGGGTGCGCGCCACGGCACGCTCTACACGCATCAGGCCAGACCGCTCCTGGGGCTTGGATCACGGCGCGTGGTCCGTGCTCTGCCGCATGTACCCGCACGCGGACATCCCCGTGGTGCAAGTCAGCCTGGACATGAGCGCGCCTCCGGCCTTTCACTATGAACTGGGCAAGGAGATGGGCGAATTGAGGAAGGAGGGCATACTGATTCTGGGCAGCGGCAACATGGTCCACAATCTGCGGAACATGGCCTGGCAGCAAGGAGGCTTCGACTGGGCGATGCAGAGCGATGCCGCCATGGCGGACCTGATCGTCGCAGCCAACCACCAGGCCCTGATCGACTATCCGAACTTGCCGAACGCCCGGCAGGCCATCCCCACGGAAGAACACTATCTGCCCCTGCTTTATGTATTGGGCGCCGCAGGCGCGGATAATTCCCCGACGTTCTTCAATGACCGGGTGACGTTGGGCTCGATTTCCATGCGCTGCGTTCGTTTTGGGCAATAAAGCGGCTCGCGCGGCTGATGATTGCTCCAGACGACGAAGCCGCGGCCTTCATGACACCGCCCTGAACCAGCTCCGCTCCCCGAAAGCGGCCAAAAGCTGCCTTGAACTTGGCCGATCCCGAGATTCGAACGACAATCCACGTCGAAGCCACTTCCATTGTCGGCCCGGCAAACATGCCGGCCGCAACGGTTCGAGTTTCCGTGTCGCCGCCTGATCCGCAGGCATCATTTTGAAGGGGTGCTCTCCCGAAAGCATTTCATACACGGTACAGCTGGCTGAAAAGACATCACAGCTGGGCGAAGGCGGAGCGCCCCAAAGCATCTGAGGACTGGAATGAAGGCGACTGTAGGCAGAAACGCGCAGGGACTTCTCCAGGCCACGAGACATCGCGGCGCTGGCCAGCCCGGGCCTCGCGCTGAATTGAGTGATATTGAAATCAAGGAGCACAAGCCGCCCGTCCTGTTCCAAGACAATATTGGCGGGCTTCACATCTCCATGAGTAACGCCATGTGCGTGCAGATAGTCCAAGATGTCGAAAATCTTGCGGCCTGCGACAATCCCGGACCTGCCCATCCCCGAGGGGTGCTCGCCAAGCATCGAATACGCCGAGGCCCCTTCCAGCAATTCCATGCTGAAACAAATGCCCCAATGCTCCCTGTGCAGATCGAACACGCGCACAACGCCGGGATGCGTCAGATGGCGCAAGATGAAAAACTCCCGGGCAAGAGCCAGCTGTGCCTTGCGGTTGTCGACCAGACTGGGCAGCAAACGCTTCACCGCCACGACGGGACGCGGATCTCCACACTCCATCCGCCGCAGGTCAATGGCAGAACACACCTCGCACATGCCTCCCACCCCAAGGCTGGATTGGAGGGCGAAGCGTCCCGGGCCGCCAGTCCTCGGCACCCAGGTTTTGGATACACGATCCAGGGCCGAACTGTTCTGGCCCCCAGCTTGACGCTGCCGCTTTTTCCTCCCGCCCATCATTATTATCCTGAAAGGAAAACGGTCACAAAAGTTGCGTCATCCGGCTGTTCCTTTCCATCCAGCGTCTCTGCAATGCCCAAGGCGGCGTCCCTGGCCCGAGGCCTGCCAAGATGCGTGGCAAGAGCTTCAGGAGAAACACTGTCCGAAAGCCCGTCAGAACAGAGCAGGAACCTGTCGCCACGGCGCAGGGACAAACGTGTTGTCTCCAGACGGAGCGTGTCCCGAACCCCAACGGCGTTGGTGACCACATTGCCACGCACCATGCGTTCGGCTTCATGATGCGTAAGCTCATCGCGTTCTATTGTGCGTTGGCGCGCAGTGTGGTCTCGCGTGCACTGATAGAGTGTCCTCTCGCGCAACAGATAGCACCGGCTGTCTCCCGACCACACGCAGGCCGCGCCGCCACCATGAATCAACAACACGACGACGGTACTGGCGGCATCGCCCAGACCGCCCTGACGAAGCTCCCGGTTGGATCGCGCCAGAAGACGGGTGACGTTTTCGACGTGGCCGTCCAAGGATGGCGGAGCCGGAGTGCGCATCAGGTAGCGCACCAGAAGCCGGCTTGCCGACGCCCCGTTGCCGCTGCCCCCGACTCCATCCGCCACGCCCCAGAGCAAATGCTCCGGCCAGTTCAAAAACGCATCCTGATTTTCATGGCAAGCGTGCCCCCGCCTGGTCATGCCCCAGGATTCGACCGTGAGGGCGGCTGCCGGTGAAGCCGATTTCATGAACCCACCCCTTTCACTGCATCCTTCTGCCAATCATGGTGCCCCGTCCTGCAACGCCACCTCATTCTCATGGCGGATCCGTGTATCCGCATTCCGGGGCAAGTGACCACCGCATGTCCCGTCACATGCATCGTCGCTCCTGGACCGACACCCCGCAATATTCACCAGGCCGGACATGACCCGAACCGCACCGACAAATTTCGGCACATACTCCAGCGTTTCGCGGGCCAGAACACCGGACGCGGATTCTTCCATGCGACAAATCGCGATCAGCTCCGGAAGCGTTCCCGCTCCTGTTTGCATGAGCGCCCGGGACAGAGCGCCCTCCCCGCAATTGTAGGCGGCCAGAGCCAACGGCCAATCCTTGAACCGTTGGTGCAAGGCCGCCAGATAGGCTGCTGCCGCATAGGTCGACTTGCGCACATCAAAACGCTCATCATCACTTTCGGTGATCTTGAGCCCAAACCTGAGCGCCGTGTCCGGCATGATCTGCCACAGGCCAGCCGCGCCGGCAGAGGAAACCGCTTGAGTCTCGAACCGACTTTCGACCAGCGGTAAAAATGCCAGCTCCCGAGGAAGATCGAACTTTTCAAGAGCATCGAGGATCACGGGCAGATACTGCCGGGCCCTGCTCAAAATGAATGCGCCCGCCCCTTTTCCTCCATGCAGGTCGTGCACAAAACGCTGCATGGTTTCAGTCTCTTCCGGCGGCAACCAGCCCAGCACAGCCGACTCTCCTTCATGAATGGCCGGTGCTCGGGATGAGCCAGTCGGCGTTGGCAACGCGGATGAACCCCACAGCTCCTGGGATGCGACCACTGATCGCGAAGATCCGGCGAAAATATCCCGAGCCGGCTCAAGAACTGTACGGCTGACCAAGACAGCCCGCGATACCACGGGGCCAGCTGCGTCCATGCCTGCGCCCTTTTTCCAGGCGCAACCCGTCATGAAAAGAAGACACAGACTGACCATGAACAAAACGCTGCCCGATATTCTTCTTTTCACATTCAGGCCAACGCAGTTGTCATTGACCATTGAACATGCAAGAAGTAGCAACCCCCTCATGAAGATCAGAACAGCGTTTCGGGCAAAGAAAAGCTGCATACCTCAGGATCGAATGGGTTTGCCTTGTTTCGGAACTGGATAAGAAACTGCGCCCATTTTCCGTTTTCGTACAATTCAACAATGCACTTATTTCCTTCCATCAGCTTGACTTTCCCGTTCTGCAGAAGGCGAAAAAAAGCCCAATCCCCACGCATCTCCTTGAATGCCCTGACTGCGTGAACATCCGTCATGGCCAAAGAGGCCTCGGGAGACTGACCCGCATCGAGCGGCCAGACAAAATTCGCGCCCTGGACCGGCCCGTGCCAATAGCTCAGCATCTTGCTCCCATGGGAAAGTTCAACTTGTTTGAGTTTTACGTCGAGAGCATACGGTTCAATGAGGAAGCTGATGCCTAAATCATTATCGGAAACAAAGAAGGCATCCTGAATCTTGCGAACCCGCTGCAATTGCTCAATTGATTCTTTCGAAATTGGCAGCGAACAACCCAGAACAGGACGAATTTCTCCATTTTTTGAGACGAATGGCCGGATATAGGTGTCATGAAATACGTCGAATACTCCCGCTTTTTTGAAAAAATTTGTAAATTCAACAAGATTTGCATCCAGCTCGCTATCTATGCGTAGCGGATAAAGTTCCTTCAATCCTGCATTGTACACATGCAATACAGAATCATGATAGACGGAATCGATGATCGATGCAGCTTCTGCAAGCATCTGTTTCAAGCCACCCGTGGACACTGTGGAGTACCATTTTCGAACAGGCGCGGGCAGCCTTTCCGCAGCACTGCTGAGCGAATGCAAGGTGTCGTCCCGGTCTTCGGCGATATCCTGCAAGGCAGCAAGCAACTGTTTGCTTCTGTTGTTGCTGTCATTGATCCTTCGAAAAAGAAGGCCGGCGTCCCTCATGGCGTCATGAACCCCCTTGAGAGCCGGAGCAGGATTTCCTTCTGCATCAATGAGACTGTCAAGATGCTTGAAAGACTGAGTGACCAGCTGCGCGTCCCGTAGCGCCTCCCGGGCAACCTTGGTGCGTGCCTGCGCTACAACGTCCAAAACGCTTTCGGTGGCAGCCTTGGCAAGCGCTGTTCCGGCCACGCCCGCCAATTTCCTGGTTCCCCGTTTGGCCGCCTGATCCTCCACGGCACTCTCCAATCCGCTTTCTTGTTCTTCCCGCGTGACAAAAGTCGTATTTTTGCGCAATTCTCGCAGCATCAGCACCACCGGGGATACTCCGGAACCAAGCTGCTCCGCGAGGTCAGCAGCACCGACCAAGCTCCTGGGAGTAAAAACACGAAGTTCCTGCAAGGCCTGATTCCAGTGGCGCGCATAGTCTTTAAAATACAGGACTCTGACGTCCTTGGAAATTTTCTCCACGTCGAGGGCGCTGAAAAGCATGGACTTGGGCCCGAATACCCAGCTGTCTTCAGTCAATTCCTTGATGATTTCGGGGCAGCGTTCCATGATATATTCGTGAAAGCCTTCAAGAGTATACAGATACGGAATGGCGTACGTGTCCCCGGAGAATGCGGAGATGCGGCCTCCGAAAACTCCATGAAATGTAAATGCCGAGTTCCCGCCCTCGGAGGCTTCTTCTTTCATCTGCTGGTAGGCCAGATGCGAAAGCGGCTTTTTGAGCAAGGCCGTTCTCGCTTTGGCAAGGGTCTCTTCGTCTGGAGATACCGGAGAAATCCCCTCTTCAATTAGGAAGGACATATGCCGCATCAGCATGCGCTGGTCCGCCACTCCTTCGGGATAAAGCTCGGCCCATCGCGTCTCCAGCCACTCCTTGAGAAACCTTTCGCTCAGCTTTTCGGGCTGACAGAGCATCAAATAGGCCCGAAGGGCCGACTTCAGAGCTCCCAGATCGTCCAGGGATTCACCCATGGTATTCACGGCCATTTCTCGCACTCGCGGCAGGAGGCGCGCGTTCAAAACCCCGGTATAGGCGCGTCTGGTCGCCCCCTCGAAAACATCACCCTGATACAAGCCCATCCTGCGCGAAAGGAATGGATCCTGGTGGCGGTCATAAACCGTCAAAGCCTTCTCCAAAGGCGCGAGTTCGGGCAAGATTTTCAGAGCGTCTCCAGCCTCAAGGTGTGCCTGCTGTTCCCGTTTGAAATCATTGGACATGACCTCCAGTAATTCCATCCGGCGAAAATTGTCCTTGAAACTGAACGCAAGAAGAGACACGCCCGCAATGAGCACAATCCCTGCCGCCAACTGCGTGCCGAAGCGGCGAAAACGCAGCATCCAGATGTGCTCCCGGTCGGCGTCCGCCAGGCCGGCCTCCGGAATGACGAACCCTTCAAGCAATCGCAGCAGGAAAAAACCCTTGGCGTAATCGCCCAAAAAGGATTGAAAACCGCTCTGATAAGCGAGCTCTCCTTCGCGGGCGGCGCCAGTCATCACATCCGAGGAAGACAGGGCGCTCGAAAAGAAAAAACCCCGAAACATGACCGGCCGGTGATAGCGGGATGGCCCAAACGCCTCGAAAATAAGATCCTCGATCCTGGAACCCAACGCAGCCAGTTCCTGTGGAAAACGAAACATCCTGGCCCGAGCGAGGCAATCCCTCTCCTGATGTATCTTCGTGATTATCTGGGCGTTCAAGGTCTGCATCAGTTCATGAAGTTCCTGACGCGTCGCGTCCAAGTCCATGGCGCTTGAACGAGCCGGGCAACCGAATATCTGCTCGCGCTCGTTCCGGGACAAATGCGCAAAGAACTGCGCGAAGCCCGGAACCGCGTCACACTTGGTGAACACGAGATATACGGGCGTGTAGGAGCGCAAATTTTTCAGCACTTCGCCCAACCGTGTCCGAATCGTCCGGGCCAGATGCTCGCGCCGGGCGGTATCACCGTCGATCATGTCGCGCATGCTTACGCAAACGATGATGCCGTTCAGCGCCTTGGCCGGACGCTCCCTGAACAAGTGCCGAAGCAGATAGGTCCAAAGTCCGTGCTCCCTGGATTCCTGATTGCACTGGGCATAGAATCCAGGGGTATCTATGAACACGGCCTGATTGGCAAAAAGGACCTCGATCTTACCGGTACTCTTCAGCTTGTAGAGATGCCTGTCGGCCTGCTCGTTCAAGGGAAACTGCAATCCGGAATTCAGTAAAAGCGACGTCTTGCCGCAATTCTCAGGCCCCAGGACCATATACCACGGCAGGGCATAGCGTGAGCGGCTCGTGGGTCCATAAAAATTCGAGGTTGTAACGGTCTTGATGGCCGTCTTGATGGTGTGCCTTATGTGCCGGAAGTCCTCGCGAAGGCGATCCTGTAAAGCCGCATCCTTCTCTTTGCGAGTCGCAATTTCGGGATCTGCCGCCTCTCTTCTGCGCTGCCGCGAAGACAGTATCGCCACCATGAGCCCCCAGATGAACACAATCACGAGCGTGCCCACCAGACGGGATGTCGTGCTCTCGAAAAAGACATGCCCAGCCACGGCTACCAGCGGCCCGGCCACCCATAGCACCATAACAAGAAGCAACGCGCAAATCAGTCCCTGTACCCAGGGTGTCTTCAGAGTTTTCAGCAGGAAATTACAACAACGACGGATCATTTGCCTTCCCTCCCGCTTGCAGAAGAACTGATCGCGAACTGATGCAAAAGAGGTTCTGCGCGATTATCGAGAATGTGAAAAAAAGACGCGTAAGTGGCGGCCAGACAAGTAACAACGAAGATGACCAGAAGATAAAGGGGAACGTATGTATAGATTTTGTTCTTGTAATTCCCGTCCGGCAATTTCTTGCACAAATCCTGAGCGGGCTCTCCACGAAGTATGCGGATTTGCCGGTATATCCGTTCACGCAACAACTCCAATTCTATCGGTCCGCGGGATTGTAGCTTGTAACGCCCCTCGAAACCGAGGCTGAGCAAAAGATACATCAGTTCAAGAAGATAAAGATTGCGCGCCGGTTGCTGTATGCACCTGTCTATAATCTGAAAAAACTTCTCTCCTCCCCATGTTTCGTTGTGAAAGGTGCTCAAGAGAGCCTTGCGCGACCAGCCCCCCTGAGCACCTTGCGGCGAGGTGCTCACGCTCTCGTCAAGAGCCGTGCACAACACGTAGCGCGCCGCCAGTACTTGCGAATGATCGATCTCGCTTCCCAGCGCCCTGTTCTCGAAACCACGAATCTCGGCTTCAAGACGGTTTCTGAGGCCATCCAATCCGAGTTCTTCATCTCGGGTTTCACCCTCACCCTGCGACTTCACCGTTTCAGAACCCAACGCCCTCAAACGCACCATCTCAAGCAGCAAGCCGGAAGCACAGTTGACCAGCGGGTTCAACCCTGGAGTATAATCTTCCAGGGATGCCTGTTGCGCAATATAGACCGCGGAACGCGAGCCATGCTCCCCGGGCGTCACGTGCACTTCCTCATCCGGAAGCCGCGACTTTTCGGGCGCGTGCGCCTCCCCTTCAAACTTTGTCTTGTCATCATCTCTGGATTGCATGCCTACTCCTTGATGGCCCAGAATTGCAGATGAATGCCTGGAAATGTTCCGGAAACGTGCAGTGCGAAGCCACCGGAAAGTTCAAGCTGCGCCAGTTCTTCAGAGGTTATATCCAGCTTGAAGTATGTCTTGCCGGCATGAAAGGGTATTTGACGCGGCGCAACGGGCAGGACCCGAACCTTGATCCCGGGCAACTGCAGCCGAACCATGTCGCGAATTCGTTCCACGGAACTGATCTTGAGTTGCCTTGGCATCGTGGCCCGGATGGTTTCGGAATCCATGTCCGCGCGCACGGCCAGAACGAAAGTCGCGGTGCTGAGCAGGTTGCGATCGTGGATCGGCGATACGAGGATGCCATACTTGCGCTCCTGCAAGGGCAACTCCACGGCATGCTGCTCCAGCACCATGCTCAGGGCTTGCCGGGCATGACTCATCAAGTTGGAAAAAACCGCGTCCTGGGCGCTGTGATCATACGGCATCAATTCCCCAGGCCTCTTCCGGGATTCCGCAAAGGAGGACAATTCACCAACGAGACCGAGCAGCCGCACATAAAACTCCTCCGGGTGCAGCCCCGGAGTCTGTCCCAAATGCCGAAACACGGGTTCCACACGGTTGATGCACTGAAGAAGCCAGAAATCGGCGGCTTCGGCCGTGCCCGTCTGTCCTGCGCTGCTCACCCGCAAGGCCAGCTGATCGCCCCGATGTGAAAGCAGGCCGACTATTTCCCGCAGGTATCCGGACAAAAGCGGAGAGGCCGCAAGATGCAGAAAGGTCGGCATGAAATCCTTGTCGAGCAGGACAGTCCTATCCGGCTTGCACTCCAGGATCTGCACGACAGGCATGCTGATATATCCCTTAACCTCTGTATCCTCTTCGAGCATGAGCCTCAGATCCAATCGGCAGCAGGCGATCTCCATCTCCTTGTGGCTGCCCGCGACACTGTCTCTGATGGAAACTCGATGGGCCACATACGGAGTCGAGATGCCCTGGGTCCCCTCTTGGCGAACCTCTGAAGTTCCCTCCGCCGCCAACGGCAGGGCCAACACTACGCGCCGATTGGTGATGCCCGACGGGATGTCCAGGGCCAAGGCCTCTTGCCCCTGCCCCACATCGAACACCGTGCCGTCGGGCAAGAATCCCTTGGCCCTGTTCAACACCACTTTGCCAAGAGCCAGATATTGCTCGTCGATGGAAAAATCCATGAATCCCCAACCATGGTGAACATGTGCAAGGATCCGCATTCGAATCTGGGAACTTACATACCGGTCTTGCTGCTGAAAATGCTGCGGAGCCACGGCCATGCCCTCGAACCAAAATATTTTCTCGGAAAGCATAAAGTCCCCCCGGCCGTTATCTGTCGCCCAGAGCGGACCCGTCACGCCCACGTCCAGCGGAAGATTCACCGGCATCGGAGGCAGACGGTTCCGCCGATACGCCTTCATCCATGGCAGCAGTGTTCTCCCCTGTGGGATTGTGGAACTTGTACACCGCCTGCAAGGGATCCCAATCAGCAACCTCTTCGCCGGGGATGAGTATCAGCGTAGCGTCACGGATTTCTATTCCAACGGTGTTCACCTCTTCGAAATCGACGGGGGAGACGACCTTCCATTTGGCCCGCTCCACCTGACGAAACCCGGCCAGCAATCCCAGAAATCGTGTCCCCTCAACAGGCTCGTAAGTAATTCGCCGGGCCTCTCCCGGAACGAGCACCAGTTCGTCCGCCGCGAGAAGATCGGCCCCGAGGACCTGGACCGGGGTCTCGAAGAGAGGACGGAAATCCGATTGGCTAAACGCCAGATCGGATCGCAGCTCGTAAACCTTGACGATGACCGGAGATGGCCGCCCCGTATGGTCGGGATTGGAGTTGATCTGGCTGGCCACGGCAAGGTCGATCCGGGGTTTGGCACATCCTCCGAGAAAACCAAGCACCGACAGCATGAATAAAACAAGGGCGTAACGCATCATGAATCTCCTTTGAAAACAGAGCGCTCCGTCAACGGGTTGAGCGTCCTCACCTGCATGTCGTAAGCGCGGGCAAAATCATGCAAAAATAGAGCGGCAAAGCCCTCATGATCATCCAGAAGCGCCTGATGCATTTTCTGAAACAAATGCCAAAGTCTGGCCTTTTGCCAAAAATAAACAGGGCCATTGTATTCCAGACGCGCCTCCACGGACTTGGGGGATATTTTTTCGAGGACGGCCCGGATGGATGCCCGGGCCCCCGCCACGAGTCCCAGGTGATGCCCGTGCAACGCGTTGAAGCCGGAGAGCATGGCCTTTCCTGCCGGAAGCATGCCCTCCCGCGTGGGGCCAAGCAGATGCTCCAGAGCGACCTTGGAAGTGGGAGTGAAGTTGAGAGGGTTGTTGTCGGACAGCCGCATCGTGGTCACGGGAAGGCGCAGATCGGCCTTGCATTCGGCTTGATTTCGCAAACAGTGATGCAATCCGTCCACCGCCGCGAGTATGATTTCAGCCGCCTGACCGAGCATGCGTGCCCGTTCCTGCGGCGAATCGGGGATTTGGGAAAAACCGAGCATCCTGAAAAAAACATCGGTTTCCGGTACTGGAACGCGATCCTGCGTGGGAGGACCATGCTCGACGGCAGGTGGCGCTGCGGGAGCGGCGGGTGACGCTGCCGGAGCGGCCGCCGACAAGGCGCTGTCAGTTTCATCGTCCCAATCTTCTGGCAATTCAATAACCTCGGATTCGGGGATCATGTTGACATGGCACAAACTGTCCGTGGCCACGCTGTTGTGATCAGCGGGAGAGTCCCCCTGGGTCTGCATGGTTTCACCGAGCAGGTCGTCATAGTAACCCAGACGCCGCTTGACCTCGAAATTCTCCTGCTGCTCCAAGGCAACCAGGGGATCGGAGGACAGCATGTTGTCGGCCGGGAGCAAAAAATTCCCGCCCGCTCGCGGCTCGATATACGCATCCGGGCGATGGAGAAGGCGAGCCTGGAAGGAATAGACGCCTATAGTGTAGCTGTTCCCATGCTCGATCTTGTGCTGCACCCCCCTTTCCAGCGGCATTGTGCCCGGCTGCGTAAAAATTCCGTTACGACTGACGTCCTCGATATAAAACGCATGACCATCGCAACTGATTATTGCGTGTTTTCGAGAGATACGCCTTCCTCTGTCGGGAAGTATCCATTCGCACTCGTCTGAACGCCCAATAAATCCGCCCGCCTCACTGAAAACGTGAGTGGTAGGAAAATTTGCCGAAAATTTTTGTCGGCTTATGATTTCAAACATCAATTCCACGGCTACTCCAGAGAAACATATTGCACTGAATACACGTTATGAATAGCTGCGATCAACAATACGCCGAAGCTTGTGATTGAGTGTACGAATCGGTATCCCAAGAGACTGCGACACATCCTTCTTTCTGTTTTCATAAAACTTCATGAATTCGAGGATAACGGACGATTCATACGTATTGACAAGTTCATGCAGCTTCATTCTTCCGTACTTACAGGTAGAATATTCACCAATAATACCTTCTGCGGAGATAACGGTTGCATCTTTATGCATCATGATCACCGCCCGCTCCAGCTTGGAAAAAAATTCTCGAACGTTTCCGTGATAAGGCAATGATCGCAGTGCTGCCCAGGCTTCGGGCGCTATGCTCAAGCCAGGCCGCTGATATCGAACCGAAAGCTGCGCCAGACAATGCCGGGCAAGGATTGGCAGATCCCCCAAACGCTCGCGCAGCGGCGGAAGCTTCAGATGAAACAGGGCCAACCTGTGAAAAAGATCGCGACGAAAGACGCCTTGCTCCACGGCCTCTTCCATATCTCGGTTGGTAGCCGCCAAGACACGGATGTTCACGGCGTGCGAACGAACGTCCCCCACGGGGCGCACGGTGTGCTCCTGCAGCACCCGGAGCAGCTTGGACTGGACATTGACCGGCATGTCCCCAATCTCGTCCAGCAGGACCGTCCCTCCGTTGGCGCTACGCAACAGACCCGCATGATCGGCCTCCGCTCCGCTGAAAGCGCCCTTGCGGTGCCCGAACAGCTCGCTCTCCAGGAGATTGGATGGCAAGGCCGCGCAGTTGATCTGCACGAAGGGACCCTGGCGACGACTGCTTGCATTGTGGATTGCCGTAGCCACAACCTCCTTGCCCGTACCCGTTTCGCCGGTAATGAGAACCGGCACGTCGCTGGCCGAAATGTTCACGACCATCGACCGGATCTCCTCCATGGATTCGCTCTGCCCGAGAATACTCTTCTCTGGCCGCAGACGGGCCTCCCGGGCTTCGCGTTCAAGTCGGACGCAGTCTTCGCTCAAACCGTTCACGATGGAATGATGCCGCCCCTTGAGCATGACCACATCCAATACGGCAGCGGCGTAATCGAGCACGATCCGCACATGGTCGGCCAGGATATCCGGCCTGCTCCGGAAGGCCATGACGACTCCGCCAAGGACAACATTCCCAGGCGCCGTCAGGGGTTCCACCACCGCGCATCGGATGTGCCCTTCGATGTCGGCGCAGAGCTGTTCAAGGGACGGGGGAAGCCCCGCGTACAATTCCGATTCAACCCGACAGGCCTTGCCGCAGTGCACGCTGAAGGCCAGGGGGTCGTCCAGTTCCCACGCAGGAATGGCGGACAACTCGCTGAAGACTGCCGCATCGCAGGGATGGCGGCCCGCCAGCAGCAGGGACTGTCTGCCCTGATCGAAAAGAAAGACGCCGACCGCACAAGCCCTTGTTTCGATCAGGGAGGCCACGGCGCTAGCCAGACAGCGAGCCACCTCATCGGGCCTGGAGCAGCCACGCAGACGTTCGCCCCACTCCTTCAGGGCCAGAACATCCGTCACGACCGCCCCCCCAGTTCGAATGTGAACGAGCCGTCCGTTCTGTTCAGCCCCACGCGCAACTCGCCGCAGGGATTCCCGCTTTCGCTAAGAGCTCCGAGAAGCGTGGTGGCGATGCCGGGCAACAACGATGTTCCGATGATGTGGTCGATATTGCGCGCCCCGGACTCCACCGCCGTGCAGCTGGCCATGATGGAGGCTGCCACCTCCTCTTCCCAGCGCAGGTTGATCCGATGCCTCCCGGCCAGGCGCGACTTGACCTTGGCCAGCTTCATCTCGACGAGCTCTCTTAAGGTTTCGCCCCCAATGGTGGTGTAGGGCACGACAGTCATGCGACCGAGCAGGGCCGGCTGAAAATGCCGAAGCAGAGCCGGACGCAGGGCTTCCTTGAGCACTTCCGGATCGGGGGTTTCATCCTCTTCGCAAAGGGCCGAAACAATGTCGCCGCCGATATTCGAGGTCATGAAGATGACGCAGTTGCGAAAATCCACCTCTCGCCCTTCGCCATCGGCAAGCATACCCTTGTCGAAGATCTGGTAGAAGAGATTCAGCACCTCGGGGTGCGCCTTCTCCACTTCATCGAAGAGCACGGCGCAGTAGGGCTGCCTCCGTACGGCCTCGGTCAGGCGCCCGCCCTCGCCAAAACCCACGTAACCCGGAGGCGATCCGATGAGACGCGAGACCGTATGCTTCTCCTGGAATTCAGACATGTTGATGCAGACCAGCATATGGGAGCCCCCGAACAGCGCGTCGGCCACGGCCAGAGCCGTTTCGGTCTTGCCGACACCAGAGGGTCCCACCAGCAAAAATATGCCCGTGGGCCTGGTCGGGCTGTTGAGTCCGACCTGGGCGGCCAGGACTGTCCGCTCGATGGTCTGCAGAGCGAAATCCTGGCCGCGGACCCGTCGGCGCAAATCCTCTCCCAGCCGCTCGATCACTCCGGCTCCGTCGCCACCGAGTTTCGACACGGGAATTCCCGTCCATTCGGAGACAATGCCGCGCACCAGGGGCGGAGTGACTTCATGGAACACGAGGGGTCGGCCGGCTTGTTCAATACGCAATTCGTCCACCAGACCTCTTGTATCCTCCCCCATGCTCCTGCAATCCTGCCCCCCGGGCTGATTGCGCTGCCTGAGGAGGGACTCGACGAGGCCTCGTTCCCTGGTCCAGCGCTCGGCAAGGACCTCCATGTCCCGGACAAGCTGGTCGACCCGCCCGCGCAGGCCCGCGTGTCTGTCTCCGTCAGGCAGATCGGCGGTTTTAAGACCGCAGGTCACGCAGTCACGCTCCAGTGCGTCGAGTTCCCTGCGGACCGAGGCCAACTCCTCTTCCAGAGCCTCAAGGGCTGGCGGCTTGGCGCCAAGACTCACCCGCACCCTGGCGCAGGCCGTGTCCAGGACGTCGATGGCCTTGTCGGGCAAACGGCGGCCGCTCAGGTAGCGGCATGAGAGTTCCGCCGTGCACAGAATCGCGTCGTCGCGGATATAGACATTGTGGGTCTTCTCGTAATGGGGGACGATGCCGCGCAGGATGGTCACCGTTTCCTCCACGGACGGCTCGTCCAGCTTGACCAGCTGAAAACGGCGGGCCAGGGCCGCGTCCTTCTCGAAATATTTCTTGTACTCGCTCCAGGTTGTGGCCGCGATGGTTCGCATCTCGCCCCGAGCCAGGGCGGGCTTGAGCAGATTCGCCCCGTCGCCCGCCCCCGGGGCATTACCAGCCCCCACCAGGGTATGCGCCTCGTCGATGAAGAGAATGGTCGGAACGGGCGCGGCCTTGACCTCGTCAATGACGCCCTTGAGCCGCTTTTCAAACTCCCCCTTCACGCTGGCTCCCGCCTGCAAACGCCCCATGTCCAGTCCGACGATGCGCACTCCGGCCAGGGCATCGGGCACCTGCCCTTCGACGACACGCAGAGCCAGACCTTCCACCACGGCGGTCTTGCCCACGCCCGGATCGCCCACCAGAATGGGGTTGTTCTTGCGGCGCCGCGTCAGGATGTCGATCATCATGCGTATTTCGGGCCCTCTGGCAAAAACCGGGTCCGTGCGCCCCGCCCTGGCGTCGGCGGTGAAATCCGTGGCGTACTTTTCCAGGAATCCTCCGCCTCCGCTTGTCTCCCGGCTGCCGGCAGGTCCGCTCCGCCCTTCCCGCAACCCGTCCAACAGGCGGCGCAGGGCGTCGCCGGGGATCTGCCCGAGTTCCTGATAGAAGGGCATGGCCCCATAGCGCGCAGGGTTGAGCAGAAGGGCCAGGACCAGTTCGCCGACCCCGACCTTGTCCCGACGCAGCTCGAGACTCGCCAGCAGATAAGCCTCCTGCAGGAACCCGATGAGAAGCGGAGAAAAGACCGGCCGTGACGTGGAAGCCTCCCGTCGCACGGTCCGGGCGAGCAGTCCGCGCATGGTGTCGAGGCTGCGGTCGAACTGCGTGAAGATGTCCGTCATCTCCTGCGTTGCGAGCAGTTTTTCCATGTAATCGTCGATACCTATCTCGAAGCCGCCCCGGCTCACGCAGGCACCGGCCGCCTCCTCAAGAGCCTCGCGACATGCTTCGTCAAGGGCACCGACAAGAGAAGAAAGATTCATTGAGATCATAAGTTAGTCCACATACCTGCTGTCTGTTTCAAGCACGATAACCCCATCACCCCCGACTCCCGCCCAGGTTGTCCAGCCAAGACGGCAAGGGCTGGCCTGGCCGATGATGAATTCGGGAATCTCCGAAGGACGAAGCCTGAGCTCCACGTCAAAGCCAAGCCGCGAACGGAGCACGAACCGCACCAGGGTCTGCAGTTCCGAAAAGAGGCTCCCCCCGGGCAGAAAGTCCGTGAATCGTTTCCAGGAAAGGTTGTCGAAAAGCACGCGGAATTTGCCGGTCTGGTCGAGCACCTTGCTGCCCAGCAGAAAATCCACGGACAATCTGCAGTTGGCCAGTCCCAGGGAACATTGCTGGTCCGCAGGGATAGGCACCAGGCGGCGAATGCAGGGGATGATGTGCACAAGGGGGTGCCCGAAGTAATGACGCAGAATACTCTCCAGTGAACCGGCGGCCTCTCCGCTGAATGCGATGAGGCCCATGTACGAAAGAAGCCGTTCGCGTCGAAGGCTGCTGCTGCCCTGCAATTCCTTGTGCCCAAGGCCGATGAAACTGAAAAAATGCCTTGAGTTGATGTCTGTCCCGTTGCCCCTGAACTGGAGATAATAGCGGTATTTGTTCCAGATTCCGTAGAAGAGCGAGATGAGGTGATGGTTGATCACGTCAAAAAAATCGCGCAACGCATCCGGCTCGTCCTGGTGCTGCGCGACATGCTCGGTGAAATAGGCGGGAAGCGGCGAAGCCGCCCCGTGCAATCCCATCAGGTTGAGCACGAACCAGACGCGCCCGTCTTTGCCGTCATCATCACTGCGCGTCGCGCCGTGGATGTCGCTGGGCGGAAAGGACAGGTTCGGGTTGACCTTGAACCGCAGCCAATCTTCCGGAGGATGCTTGTCGTCGCCTACGCGCAGCAGGAGTTCAACCGCCCTGGAAAAGGCGTAGTTCCCGGAGATGCGGGCCGCAGCCTCCGTCATTGAGAGAGCTACGGACTTCTTGGGATCTTTCACGGGATCAGTTTCCTCCCGAGCCTTGCCGGCCATTGGTATTCCTCTCCCCGCCTCGCATCGACGACCACGAGCTGATGAAAACTGTTGACCGTGGCATACAGCGCCAGAAACTCATTAATGACCGATGCAAAGAGGTACATGTCGCCCTCGCAGCTGAACCCCCCGCGGTCCAGGGTCAGCCGCGTCACCGCGCCGCGCACCGGCAGACCCTGATAGATCCGATCCGTCTCCTTCGATTCGATGCCCGTCATGCCCCCCAGCATCTTGTTCAGAATCCGCGCCCTGTTGCGGTCATGCAGCGCCCGAAAGTCATAGCTTGCGATGAGGGCCCGCATGGCATGCACGTTGCTTAAGGGCAGGTAGTTGAGGGACATGTTGGAAATGAGCCGCCAGAGCAGGTCGCCCTCCAGGGGGGGCGTGTAGGGTGGGGTGACCGGAGTGATGTTGCCCAGGGTCACGGTGTCCGGCGTGTCATCGGCATGGGTGTTGATGTCCCCGACGATCAGTCGGGACGGCAGGAGGCGGTTGGTGCACGTCAGTTCCAGGGAAATGATCTCCTCGTCCTGAGCCGCAGGCGAAGCCTGGGAGTGCACGATGGAAATATAGGTTTCCGTGCTATCGTCGTTGAGAGCGGGCCTCAGGCGAAGACGGTAGTAGGCCGCGTCGGTATCCGGGGAACTCCCGTGTTCAAAGGACTCGAAGGCTCTGTACTCGCGCCGGAACTTGCCGTTGCTCCCCCATCTGCGCACCCGTTCCACGCTGTACACGGCATAGTGGTCCGGAAGCCTCGGATCGGGCACGATGCGGTATTCGGACTGACGGTGGTCCACGGTCAGGGGAGTGGCATCCATGGGGAAGAGGTTGACCACGGGAGTGCAGAACAGCTGGATGTTGTCCCGCCGCCAGGATTCGTACTGCTCGGGGAATTCCGACAGCACAAAATGCAGTACGAATTCATCGGCCCCCTCCACAGCATCTTTTCCGGCTGCGACGCAGGTATCGAGACCTGAAATTTCCGCGAACAGAAATTTCTCGCTGAAGCAGAAATATTCCTGGATGATGCGATATCCGGGAAACGTGTTGGCCGGGTAGGGATACAGGCCCTCGTCCTCCCGGAAACCGACAGGGCGGATCATTTCCGGCGAAAGAGCATGGACCGGTTTGTATGCCCCCTGCTCCCCCCGCAACAGAAAACGTATCTCGCGAACGCTACGCGTCAGGGTGAAGTACAGGGAATGAGCGATCGCCGGTTCGCCAGTGAAAAACAGGCGCAACCTGGAAAGCGGAATGTTCTCAAGGCTAGAGCCGATGATCCCGAAACGAAGAGCCAGAATGATCTGCCCGTCGTGCTCGAAAACGGTCTGCTCATTAAGCCGAACGGGTAACACCTGATTTTCGTAAACCGTGCGGAAGAGGCATTTGGTGCCCTCCACTTCCGCCGACTCAACCATGGTCCCGCGCGGAATCGTCACGGCCCAGGTCAGATTGGCCGCCGGCTCATAACGCACGATGCTACAGGACGGGATGGTGCGCAGATAGTTGGGCCAGAGCAGACTGAACAGGGCGTGAGTGATTTCTGGCAACTCATCGTCCAGCTTCTGCCGCAGGCGCCCGCACAGAAAGGCCACGCCCTCCAGGATACGCTCCACGTCCGGATCACGATGAGGGGTATCGAAAAAAGGTGCCAGGGACGGGTTGTTCCTGGAATATTCGCGCCCAAGTTCTCGCAACGAAACGAGTTCGTCCAGATAGTACCGGTTGAACGAGCTCACGCCGTCTCCTTCACCTGGTCGCCATCCATGACCACGGACCAGCGCCACGGTATCTGCCTGCCTTCGCAGTCCACCCGCATGGCCTCGATGCGAAAGGCCATGACGAACTGATCTTCCTCAAGATGCACATATCCGACCTTCGCGCCATGAAGCCTCGGTTCGTATCCGGCGATGCATTTTTCGATGGCCAAGCAACACCGCCTGATCACCTCGGCCCTGGAGAGGCGCAGATCGTTGAGGTCGGGGAGCCCGTAGTCCGGCAGCGCCTGCACCGCGCCCTGACGCGTCGTCAGCATGCGCAGAAGATGCCTGCGGATGGACTCGTCCTCATCCATCCGCAGGCCCGCTTCGCCACGCGTCAATCGGTCGAACAGACTCCCCGCCATGACGCTACTCCTTGTCCAATTTGCCGACCAGAGACAGGGTGAAATACGCACCCATGTACTTGAAATGTGGACGCACGCTCAAAGAAACCCTGTACCAGCCCGGATCGCCTTCGATGTCTTCCACAATGATACGAGCGTCCCGCAACGGCCGACGGCTCCTGGTGTCGGAACTGGGGTTTTCCTGATCGGCAACATACTGACGAATCCAGGTGTTCAATTCCCGCTCAAGGTCCGTACGCTCCTTCCAGGAGCCGATGTGTTCGCGTTGCAGCACCTTTATGTAATGCGCCAACCTGCTCACTATGAACAGGTATGGTAACTGGGCTCCAAGGCGGTAGTTCAGCTCGGCCGCGCGCCCCTCGGCGGAAGTGCCAAAAAACTTGGGCTTCTGACAGGAATTGGCTGAAAAGAACGCCGCGTTGTCCGAGCCCTTGCGCATGGTCAGGGCGATGAACCCCTGCTCGGCCAGTTCATATTCGCGGCGGTCGGAGATGAGAATCTCGGTGGGAATCTTCATCTCGATATCGCCGAGGCTTTCGTAATGATGCACGGGCAAATCTTCCACCGCACCGCCAGAACGGGGACCGATGATGTTCGCGGCCCATCGATACTTGGAAAAACTGTCCGTGATGCGGGAAGCGAAGGCAAAAGCGGCGTTGCCCCACAAGAAATTCTCGTGATTGTCGTCGACACTTTCCTTGTAAACGAAAGCCCTGACGGGATTCTCTTCGGGGTCGTAGGGCTGACGGAGGAGGAAGCGCGGCACGGCTAAACCAACGTATCGGGAGTCTTCCGAGTCGCGGAAGGCTTGCCATTTTGCATAGCGGGTACTGCTGAAGATATCCTGCAGATCCTTCAAAGCAGGCAAACGCTCAAAACTGTTCAAGCCGAAAAAGGAAGGCCCTGCGGAAGCAATGAAGGGCGCGTGTGCCATGGCCGAAACGCTGGCCAGACTCTGCACCAGACGCATGTCCATAGCCGTGGGTTCAAGATAGTAGTTGCCTATGATGGCCCCCAGGGGCTTACCCCCGAACTGCCCATACTCAGCGGTGTAGACAAGCTTGTAGAGACTGGATTGGGAAATCTCCGACGCATCGAGAAAGTCATCCAGTAATTCGTCCTTGCTGGCATGCAGCATCTCAATACTGATATTCTCCCGAAAATCGGTTCGGTCCACAAACAACTTGATGCCACGCCAGGCGGACTCCAGTTCCTGAAACTGCCTGTGATGCAGAATCTCGTCGGTCTGAGCGCTAAGGCGACGGTCCAGCTCCGCGATCATGCGATCGACAGTGATTTTTTTGACCTGCTCCCCCGCATAGGACGGCTTGAGCATCTCTTCGATAAATGCGCTGATGCCAAGCCTTGCGGCCTCGTAACCTTCGTCCTGCGGATCAAGATTCGTTTCCTGTATGATTTGTTCAAGAAGTGAGCCTGTGCGCTGTGATTCCAGCACGACATCTTGCTTTTGGTTCATTGGCAGATCTCCTTTGTGGCTGAATTTCAATTCTTCTTCTGCGGGGCACGGGGCGTGTCTTTGGACTCGGTCGTTTCGCCTCCAGGAACATCCTTTTTCAACAGGTTGCGCACCTCGGCATCATTCATTCCCAGCTCTTTCATGATCATCTCGCGCTGGCGGTCATCAGCTAGCACCTCCTCAATGGCCTTTCGAAATGCCGGGATGTTGCCCATCGGGCCCTTCAGGGAAACCAGAGCGTCACGCAACTGCAAAAGCTTGCGCATTTCAGGGATTTGCTCCGCTATTCCAGCTGGTTCAAAATCTTTCATTGCCTTAAATTCAAGACTAACAGGAATGTCCGTATCCGCTGCGTTGTCGAGCAACCTGTTTGGCACAGATATGTGCAATGATAATTCCTGCTTTGCGAGCACCTCCTCAAAATTCTGCTTGTTGATGGATACGGGATTGCGGTCACAGAGGTTTCGAGGATCATGCCTTTGCATGAAATCACCCACGACCATGACCTTCATTGGCAGCTCAATTTCTTCCAAGGCGCCGCCTGTTGCGGGTTTGAAAGTGACGTTGATGCGCTCTTTTGGTGCAATTGACGAATCTTTGGCCATTTTAGTCTCCGTTCAGATTGAATTTACGATTCTTTGAAACTGCCCACTGCCGCTCCGAGATGCAGCCAATGCAATCGGCTCAGCATGATCTCCGCCCCAGGACCTCTCTCCTTGGGCTGCGAAGAGATCAAAAGCGAAATTATGTCGGCACTGAGTTCAGGCTCCCAGTCCAACAACTCCCATTTTTCCAACTGCGCATAGAGTGCTTGCAATAAGCGAACACCCGCCTTTTTATTCCTGGCAGCAATGCAATACCGAGCAAGCAGCACCCCTTGCCGCACGGAGGCGCGACTGCGTCCCGCTGGAATCCGTTCCAGATGTGACAGGCCAGCCTGAAAGCCTCTCTCCGCCCAAATGGCCAGACTTTCGTCCAAAAGCTCCTGCTCACGCACGGCACCCGCACCGCTTGATGAGTTGCGGGGCGCGGCGTGGGCGGATAGCGGGGATTCAAGTGACTCAAGCCACTGAGATGTTCGCGGGGAGGCGAAAGGAGTGCCGTCCTGAAATTTGTAACGGAGCAATTCAGGAAAACTTTGCAGAAATTGGGCGATAATGGCGCGCAGGACTACCAGAGAAGAAACTACGCCCAGCCCTTCAAGGCAGCGGGCAACCAGGTGATGCCCATCGAACCAGAATGGTGCTTGAGCGACGGAACGTTCCAGCTGCGGAAGAACCTCCATGTAGCGCTTGTTTTCAACCGCCGCCGAGTACAATTGCGCTCTGTCGGAAGGGATTGAACGCAACATTGTCACGCCGGCCGCGTCCGCTTGGGGAAGCTGGGTGACAGTGCACCACAACGCCGCACGATGAAGAAGTATCACTCGCCAATCCAAGGGGTCGCAGGAAGCGAAATGCGTTGCCAACTGTCGGCACTGGTCTTGAGTGCTTCGCAGTAGACGAGGCAGCACTGCGGCTGGAACCCGCCCGTCACCATCGATGGCCGCGAGGAGATCGTCGGCGCATGAATGAGGAAAAGCGGAAGGGCAAGATGTCTGGGGAATATTTCCGGAAGGAGAGCACTGCGAGGAGCCAAGAGGTGCTTTGTCTCTGATCTCTTCGGCAGGCAGTTGCAAAAGGTTGGCAAAGGCAGGGGCTTTGTCACCTATCTTTGAGTCAAGAATTGTCTGGAGTCCGATCAGTTCCTTTTTAAGTGCAATGATGGCAGCCTTTTCATTTTCATGCACCACGGCCGAAATCTTTGCCTCAAAACGTGATGCGAGCCACCTTAGCGGAGCAATTCTCCTCTGAATGCGCACAGGCTTGGGATGCAGTTCATCCCAACAGGAATCAAGAAGCGTCGAAAGCGCCGAAAGCGCTGCCGCACAACACACAAACCCCTGCGTTTCGTGCGCCGCCATCACTCCATAACACAATACCCACAAATCTTTACTTTTCTTTCCGAGAATCTGAGTCGCCATGCGCAGGACAAAAGCCCAGTCAGTGCTCTGTCCTCCGTGCAGAGAGACTTCTTTCTCCACTTCTTCCTTGAGAGATTCGAACCCATCGGAAAAACTAATATCCTCGCCGCACGGAAATTCTTCGCTAACAGGGGCGAGCCATGTTTGAAATATTGGGTCGGGAAGCGAAGGAAGCAAATCTTGCTTTGCTGAAATAATTCCTGAATTTTCCATGCGTTCTCTTAATGAGACACATAGATTTCAATCAATTCGGGAAACAAATTATAATTTAAATAAAAATTAAGTTTTTTCGCTGACTAAAGCTCTCATATTTTAAATATTGACACGTAGTATCGATACATATTTTATACACATATAAGAAAAATAGAGAAAATTCTCGACTAAACAGATATTAATAATATTTATTTTTATTAAATACAAAATCGAACTATTTTAATATTAACACTTATATTTATAAAAATTATATTTCATAAACAAAATCTATATTTTTTTACATATTAAAAAAATAATTTTTCGATATGATCATTTTTTGAATAATTATAAACAATAAAATTTAGTCAAAACATGCTTCAAATACTCCATTGCATTTAGAATAATCTTAATATGCGTTTAGAGATTTGCTCACTCAAATTTTCAGAAAAACACGACCTACTGGACCCCCTCCGGCAAATTATTACTCATATTTTACTCCAATATTTTAAATTGTTGCGACTAAATCAAAAAGAAACATCCAAGAAACCAGGCAACACCTTGCCAATACAAGCCACCGAAATTTAAGATTTTCCCAAAAAAACTGCATCTGCGATGAAGTACAAGCAAGACCTTGCCAAATTCAGCTCGACAAAAAACAAGCAACCACTTGATATTTAATGTATTATTTAGAGGGCACGGATGTTGCCTTACATGCTGGCATTATCAACCTTTAACGTGGAGAATATCATGCCAGTACCCGCCTACATCAGCATCACCGGAGAGCGTCAGGGCCTCATTACCGCCGGAAACTTCACCGAGGCATCTGTCGGCAACATCTTTCAGGAAGGACACGAGGACGAAAGTCTGGTGGAAGCCTTCGAACACCAGATCATCCTCCCCCGCGACCCTCAATCCGGCCAGCCCACTGGCCAGCGCGTGCACAAGCCCCTCAAGATTACCAAAGTCATGGACAAGGCATCACCCCTGCTTTTCCGGTCACTGGTCAGTGGCGAGCGCCTTCCCAAGGTCGCGATGAAGTTCTACCGCACCTCGGCATCTGGAACCATGGAACACTACTTCACCATCCAACTCGAAGACGCCATCATCGTGGACATCCAAGCCTACATGCCCAACTGCCAAGACCCTGGACAAGCGCATTTCACCCATCTTGAAGACGTCTACATGACCTACCGCAAAATCATCAAAACGCACGAAATCGCCAGCACGTCTGAAAGCGACGACTGGAGGACCATGTCCGCATCCGCCTAAGCAAACGGGGGCCTGCAAAAACTCTGCGGGCCCCGTTTACACATTGTGTCGAATTAACTTTTTGAAAATGGCGCCATTCATCTGGAAAGAAACAAGCGGCAGCGTGCTTGATCGACAAGGCTGTTCCCGCCGACCTCAACGCACCGATTTCGCGGGCCGCTAACAGACAGACGTATCTCAATAATAACAAGCTATTAAATATCATTCATGGAGATCTCATGCCCCCAATTTGCAGAGTCGGAGACAAGGCACACTGCCCGAGTGATTCCCACGGCAGCGCCTGCTGCTCCCACCGCGTCAGCGGACCAGCCGTGAGCGGCTCTCCTGACGTCTTGATCAACGGACGCCCGGTGCTTCGCATTGGCGACCCAGGAAGGCACCGCAAATGCTGCGGCCCCAACACATGGACCGCCTCCGAAGGGAGCGCCTCGGTTTTTGTGAACGGCATCCCGGTGACACGCATTGGCGACGCCACAAAACACTGCGGCGGCAAAGGAAAGATGATCGAAGCAAGTTCAGATGTCCAAATGGGATAGCCCAAGCGCTACATGCTCTCTGAATGAGATCGTAATCTTCAACTTTTGGATGAAATGGAGTGATCGGATTGGAGCCAATGATCAGGTCGAATGGAAGTGGCTTGCGTGCGGTCATGTCGTCTCCTTGTGGAGGTCGAGTATCGACAACTGACCGTTTACACAAAATATTTTACCCCCAGATCCGGCAAAGGACACTGCGCTGACGGTCCGATTTTTTCTCATTCTACCTTGCTATTCATAAATTGTTGCAGCCTTAAGAATCTCCCCTAATATCTTCCAAGATGGCTGAATGGGTTTTGGTTCTCCTCGACTCTGATAATATCCATCCATATCTTCTATCCAAGCAGCCATTGCCTCTAAAAATGATGGCAAGTCTGCATTCTGCCAATTCTTAGAGGCAGAATAGGATTCATTTACCAATGTCTGGATGAATAACACTAGGTCTTCTCTTGTTACTATATTTTCAGGTTTTGCAGACATTTACAATCCTCCACCTCGCACCTTGATAGTTAACCCATCTGTTTTAGTAGTAATTTTCCAAGCCTCATTGGCTATTTCTTGCGGAGTAGCCGGGATTGTCCGTATTGGAACAGCAGCTTCTTGAAAAGCTTTTAAACGTCGATTGTCCAAAGAGTATATTTTCCCATCTTTCTCAAAGACTCGGATTGGAGGTATGTCATCAGCCGTAACTTTTCCATTTTTTAAATCATCAACAAGGGATTGCAATGTTCGCTTATCTTGAAAAGAATGCTTGACACTATCCTGAGTGAATCTGATGCTTTTTGGGTCCGCTAAGTTCTTTGAAGCAACCCCGACCGCCTCATCCCCAAACTTCCCAACAATCTTCGCACCCAACCCCGCGAGTCCGAATTTTTCGACAGCGCTTACAATCTTGATGGCCACCACATTG